>DATJRL010000348.1:0-7339 GCA_035504785.1 Caulobacteraceae bacterium | reverse complement strand
GCGCGTCGGAGCGCCAGCCGCGGCCGTCGATGACCTGCTCGTTGGCGAGCACGGTCATGTCCACCGGGTCCCAGTTGACCAGGCCCTCCTTGCGGTAGACCAGCCCGCGCCGCCACAGCTTCAGGAACCAGGCCTGCTGCTGGCCGTAGTACTCCGGATCGCAGGTCGCGAACTCGCGGGACCAGTCGATCGAAGCGCCCAGCCGCTGCAGCTCCTGCCGCATGACCGTGATGTTGTCGTAGGTCCACTGGGCCGGGTCGATGCCCCGCTCCGCGGCGGCGTTCTCCGCCGGCAGGCCGAAGGCGTCCCAGCCCATCGGGTGCAGCACGTTGAAGCCGCGGGCGCGCTTGAAGCGGGCCACCACGTCGCCCATGGCGTAGTTGCGGGCGTGACCCACGTGCAGGCGTCCCGACGGATAAGGGAACATCTCCAGCACATAGTACTTGGGCTTCGGCGAGCCGTTCTCGGCGCGGAACACGCCGGCGTCGGCCCAATGGGCGCGCCACTTCGGCTCGACCTCTTTCGGATTGTAGCGGGGCATTGCGGCCTTATCTCATTCACAAGGCGTGATTGGTCTAGGGGCGGAACGAAGAATTCCCCCGGACGAAGCGTTGCGAAGACGAAGTCGCGCGGCCCTACGCCCGGGGGCGTCTAAGGCCGGTCGGAAGCACGATCGTGCGAATCCTGGCGCTGCTCATGCACCATCCGTACAGGAAGGGACGTTTCCGCGCAACGAATGCGCCGAATCAGCCCCTCAGGTTGGAAAGCCTGAGCTGACGCGCCCGAGTCAGGATGGCGTTCTCGATGTCGATCGAGGTCTGGTCGGAGACCTGCGAGGGCGTCCAGCCGCCGGCGCCGTTCGAAACCTCCTTGAACACGGTCACCTTCAGCGCGTCGCCGCGCAGGCGCGTGTCGAGGATGTAGACGGTGCATTTGAAGCGCTCGTCCGGCTTCTCCGGGGCGGCGTACCAGTCGGTGATGATCACGCCGCCATAGGGGTCGGCCGACGCCAGCGGCATGAACGCCAGTGTGTCGAGCGTGGCCCGCCACAGGTAGCTGTTGACGCCGATCGCGTTGGGCGGGGCGCCCTTGGCGGCCGACGGGTGGTGCGCGCACCCCGCGATGCCGACAAGGCCTGCCGCGGCCAGCCCGATCAAGGCGACGCGTGCCGCCGACCTGGTCTCGAAGCGCATATTTGTCCTTACTCCAACGTCCTAGTCGGCCACCGCGGGACGTCCGCGCGCATCGCCACAGCGTCGCCCTTGCGAGGCGTCTATAGCATCCGCCATGCCCCGCCAAACGAGAATCGCGTGGCGGGGCGGCCACATCCGCGACCAAAGCGCGCCGTTCCAGCTCGCCGAGGGCCGTGCGCCTTGACCGACGACGAACGGCGACCTTAATCAAACTTGCACGATGGCGTGCGTAAAGTGCGCCAGGTTTCAAGAAGGGGCAGCGGGCAGGTGTTTCGTCGGCCGAACAGGCTGCAGGCGATCTTGGCTGGCGCCGTCTTGGCGGCCGGCCTGAGCGCCGTGGCGTGCGCCGCGACCCCGTCCAGCGTGCCATCCAGCGATTTCGCGACGCAGAGCGGCGGCATGGGCCCGCAGCCGCCGCACCGCAACCTGCAGTGGGACGCCCGCACCGGCCGCTGGGGCCTCGACCTGGAGATGCCGCAGCCGACCTATGCCAACGAGCAGTGGGGCCAGACCCGCATCGGCGTGCACTACCGAGTCGGCGCCAACCTGCGCGTCGGCCCGACCGTGACCCTGGCGCCGGAGCAGACCCCGGACGGGCGCGAGCTCTACCAGCAGCAGTCCGCGCCGCGCGTGCGGCTCGAGACCACCCTCAAGTTCTAAGCCAGAAACGCCTCGATCGCCGCGAGACCGGCAGCCCCCGAGCCCGCGACCCGGCGCGCCCGCGGCGGATCGATTCCGCCCAGTGCGAAGACGGGCAGCCCCGCCCCGTGCGCGAGGGCGGCGAATCGCACGGCTCCCAGGGGCCGTCCCGCCGAGGGGCTGGCGCTCTCGAACACCGGCGAGACGAAAACCGCGTCCGCGCCAGACCGGCGCGCCCGCACGATCGCCGCGGCCGAATGGGCGGACGCGGTGACGAGCCAGGCCGGCCGGGCCAGACGAATTCCCGCCGCGCGAACCGCCAGCCGTTCCGGCAGGTGCACGCCGTCCGCGCCGATCGCCGCCGCGAGCGACACGTCCGCCCCTGCCAGCAGGATCAGGCCGCGATGATGCGCCAGCTGCGTCAGCCGCCGGCCGCGGCTGACCGCGTCAGCCGCGCCGAACGGGCGGTAGACGACCGCCGCGCCCCTCGGAAGCCGGGCGATGACAGGCTCCGGGTCGGGCGTCCGGACGGGGTCGGTGAAGAAGACGAGGCGCGGCAGGGCCTTCCCCCGAACCCGCGCCGGCCTTAGCGTCTGCGCCGTCCGCCAGACCGCTCCGAGCGCCCGTGACTCCATCAACCGCGACACCCACGCGAGACGCCTTCGACGCCGGCAAGGCGCGCGCCGCGATCCTGGCGCGCATCGACGCCGCGGCGCGCGCCGCCGGCCGCGACCCCTCCGATGTCACTTTGACCGCAGTGTCCAAGCAGCAGCCGGACGAACGCGTCGTCGCGGTGCTCACGGCCGGCCAGAAGGTGTTCGGCGAAAACCGGGTGCAGGAGGCGCTCCGACGGTGGGCGGCGCGCCGGGACGGACTCGAGCTCCGGTTGATCGGGCCGTTGCAGACCAACAAGGCCCACGAGGCGGCTCGGTTCTTCGACGTGATCGAGACCCTCGACCGGCCCCGCCTCGCCGAAGCGCTGGCGCGGGAGGCGCAGCGCGGCGGTCGCCCCCCGCGGCTCTACGTGGAGATCAACACCGGCGAGGAGCCGCAGAAGGCGGGCGTCGCCCCGCGCGAGGCCGACGCCTTCATCGCCCGCTGCCGGGGCGAGTTCGGACTCGAGATCGAGGGCCTGATGTGCATCCCGCCGGCGGACGAGCCGCCGGGACCCCACTTCGCCCTTACCGCCAAGATCGCCGCCCGCAACGGCCTGGCCAAGCTCTCCATGGGCATGAGCGCCGACTTCGAAACCGCGATCCGCTTCGGCGCGACCTCGGTGCGGGTCGGCACGGCGCTGTTCGGCGCACGATAGCGCCGGGCGTTCGCCGAGATCGGGACGCCCGTCGGCGTAAGCCGTGAAGCTCATTGAAAAATCCTAGCGGGCGCGGCACTAGCGGGTAAGGGGGATGCGGTGCATGGATACGGCGTATGGCGCAAGCGAAGACCATCCTGATCATCGACGACGACGCCGACCTGCGCGGGCTGTTGCGCGAACAGCTTGAACTGCATGAAGAATTCGCCGCCCAGACCGCGGCCAACGCCAGCGAGGGCATGCGGCTGGCCCGGGAGGCGCGTCCGGAGTTGATCCTGCTCGACGTGGACCTTCCGGACATGGACGGCCGCGAGGCGCTGAAGCTGATGCGCGGGGGCGGCGTCTCGGCGCCGGTGATCATGCTGACCGCCGCCACTGGCGATTCCGACACCATCCTGGGGCTCGAATCCGGCGCCAACGCCTACGTAACCAAGCCCTTCAAGTTCAACGTGCTGCTGGCCCACATCCGCGCCCAGCTGCGCAGCCACGAACAGTCGGAGGACGCGGTCTTCAGGATCGGCCCCTACGAGTTCCGGCCGGCGGCCAAGGTCCTGCTCGACGCGAGGGGCAAGAAAGTCCGGCTCACCGACAAAGAGACCAACATCCTGAAGTACCTCTATCGGGCCGGCGGCAAGGTGATCTCCCGCGAGGAGCTGCTCACCGAGGTGTGGGGCTACAACGCCGGCGTGACCACCCACACCCTCGAGACCCACGTCTATCGCCTGCGCCAGAAGATCGAACCGGACCCGACCGGACCGAAGATCCTGATCACGGACGCGGGCGGCTACCGACTGGCGCCCTGACGAACCCTCCCTTTCGAGCGCAGGGTCGACGCCAAGCGTCGGGGTGGGGGCTCTCTACGCCATCTCGCTCAGACCCCCGCCCCCGACCCCCCCTCAGGGGGACAGGAGTCAGAGCACCAGATCCGCCGACACCGGCGCGTGGTCCGAGGGGCGCTCCCAGGCGCGAACGTCCTCGTGGATGCGGCAGGCGGCGGAGCCCAGCCGAAAGGCGGCGTTCCGCAGGCCGGGGCTGACCCAGATGTGGTCGAGGCGCAGACCGCGCGCCGATTTGCGGAAGTCCTGGGCGCGGTAGCTCCACCAGGACGCCAGCTTCACCGGCTCGGGAATCGTCTCGCGCGCCAGATCGATGAACCCCAGGCTGGCCTTCAGCGCCGCCATCGCCTCGATCTCGATCGGCGTGTGGCTGACCACCCTGGACATGAACTTGTGGTTCCAGACATCGAACTCGCCCGGCGCGACGTTGAGATCGCCGAGGATCGCCAGCGGGTCCGTCGGGTCGCGGACCTTCATCGCGTCGGTCAAGCGCTCGATGAAATCGAGCTTGTGATCGAACTTCGGATTGACGGCCCGGTCGGGCTCGTCGCCTCCGGCCGGAATGTAGAAGTTCTGCACCTCGACGCCGGCCACCCGGGCCGACACCGCCCGGGCGTGGCCCTCGCGACAGACGTCCAGGGCCGGCGCGTCCTCGATCGGCAGGCGCGACGCGATCGCGACGCCGTGCCAGCCCTTCTGACCGGCGATCTTCAGATGCGGCAGCCCCGCGTCGGCGAACACCGACCTCGGGAACTCGCCCTCACGGCACTTGATTTCCTGCAGGCACAGAACGTCCGGCGCGGCCTCGTGGATGAAGCGGGCAATCTGTTCGGCGCGCAATCGCACCGAGTTGACGTTCCAGGAAGCGAGTCGAAGGCGCATAGGCCGTCGATAGCGCAAAAAAATCCGCCCGGAAGCCTAAGGCGCCCGGGCGGGGAAAGTCGTCTCTCATGCCGCCGCCGGGAGGGGATTGGTTCCGGCACGGTTCGGACGATCCAGGTCGGATGGTTCGTCGCGATAGTTGTATAAATGCAACTTCGGGCCGGGAAAGTCAAGAGAAGATCAGCTTGCCTCTTGCCTGTTGCGCGTCTGTCACATTTGGCCTTGAACGTGTGAAAGCGGCGCCTGCACGAATAGGTCGTCCGACGGCGCGGAGATGGGCGTCAGGTCTTCGAGGATCACCCGCGTCATTCGCGCTTGCGCGTCGACCACCACCCAGCCGGTGAGACGAATCGGCGCGTCCTCGAAATAGAGCGTGATCTCGCCGCCGGTCATCGCGTTGGTGGAGCGGGCGGTGATCGAGAACGCGCTTCCGGTACGGTCGACGCGGGTGACGCGCGCCCCGCGATCCAGCCGGATGTGGTCGGCGAGGAAGACGGCGAGCGGCGTCTCTTTCAGAGGAAATCGCTGCTGGGTCTTCAGCCTGGAGTCGGTGACGGTGACCGTCGTCCCGTCGCAGGTGATCAGCAGCAGCGTCGGCGGGTCGTACTGGAAGCGAGCGCGGCCCGGGCGCGCGAGATAGAGCACCCCGGTCGCGAGGTCGCCGCGGGCGTCGGTCTGCGAGAACTTCGCCTTCACCGCCGAGAGGCCGTCGAGATAGGCGACCGCCTTGGCGACCAGCGCCCTGTCCTCTGGCGAGAGCGCCAACGCCGGTGGCGCGGCGAGCACGGCGACGAGGATGGCCAGGGCGGTGCGGCGGGTGGTCGACGGACGCATGCGGGCCTCCTTAGGCCTCGCCCCGCTGCTAAGCCAAGCGCAGCGCGCCCGAACCCGCCCCGAATAGGGGCTCAGACCGGCGGCGGACCGGCCAGGATCTCGCGCTTGCCCGCGTGGTTGGCGGCCCCGACGACGCCTTCCCGCTCCATCCGCTCCATCAGCGAGGCGGCGCGGTTGTAGCCGATCTGCAGCCGTCGCTGGATGTAGCTGGTGGAGGCTTTGCGGTCGCGGGTGACCACGGCGACGGCCTGGTCGTACAAATCGTTGCCGCCGGCGTCGCCACCGAGGTCGCCGCCGAACGCCTCGTCTTCCTCCGGCGCGGCGGTCACTTCCTCGAGGTATTGCGGCTCGCCCTGCTGGCGCAGGAACCTGGCGACCGTCTCCACCTCGCCGTCGGAGACGAACGGGCCGTGCAGCCGGGTGATGCGGCCCCCGCCGGCCATGTAGAGCATGTCGCCCTGGCCAAGCAGCTGCTCGCTGCCCTGCTCGCCCAGGATGGTGCGGGCGTCGATCTTGGACGTGACCTGGAAGCTGATGCGGGTCGGGAAGTTGGCCTTGATGGTGCCGGTGATCACGTCCACCGACGGCCGTTGCGTCGCCATGATCAGGTGGATGCCGGCGGCCCGCGCCATCTGCGCCAGCCGCTGCACGGCGCCTTCTATGTCCTTGCCCGCCACCATCATCAGGTCGGCGACCTCGTCGATCACCACCACGAGATAGGGCAGCGGCTTCGGCTCGATCCGTTCCTCCTCGTAGACCGGTCGCCCCGCGTCGTCGAAGCCGGTCTGGACGGTGCGCACGAAGTGCTCGCCCTTGGCCGCCGCCTCCAGCGCCCGCTCGTTGTAGCCGGCGATCGAGCGCACGCCGATCTTGTGCATGGTCCGGTAGCGGTCCTCCATCTCGCGGACCGTCCATTTGAGGGCGACGATGGCCTTCTTCGGGTCGGTCACCACCGGCGCCAGCAGGTGCGGGATGCCGTCGTAGGTCGACAGCTCCAGCATCTTCGGGTCGATCATGATGAACCGGCATTTGTCGGGCGGCAGCCGGTAGAGGATCGACAGGATCATCGCGTTGACGCCCACCGACTTGCCCGAGCCCGTGGTGCCGGCGATCAGCAGGTGCGGCATGCGCGAGAGGTCGGCGATGTAGGGCTCGCCGCCGATGGTTTCGCCCAGCGCCAGCGGCAGGATCGGGCCTTGCTTCTCGTACTCGACCGAGGCCAGGAGGTCGCGCAGGTACACCGTCTCGCGCTTGGCGTTCGGCAGTTCGATGCCGATGGCGTTGCGCCCGGGCACCACCGAGACGCGGCAGGCCGCAACGCTCATCGAGCGGGCGATATCGTCCGAGAGGGCGACCACCCGCGCCGACTTCACCCCAGGCGCCGGCACCAGTTCGTAGAGCGTCACCACGGGGCCGGGCCGGATCTGGTCGATCTCCCCCTTGACGCCGAAGTCGGCGAGCACGCCGACCAGCACCCGGGCGTTCTGGCGGAGGGCGGCCTCGTCGAAGGCCGCCGACCGCGGCTTCGGCTTGGCCAGCATCGCCAGCTCGGGCAACTGGAAGCCGCCTTCCGGGGCGAACGGCAGGCTCGGCTGGCTCTCGCGAGCCTCGCGCGCGGAGGGTTTCGGCGCCGCCTTGGGCGC
>DATJRL010000347.1:0-4756 GCA_035504785.1 Caulobacteraceae bacterium | reverse complement strand
GCTCGCCTCCTCCTGGATCACCACCGTGTCCGCGCCCGGCGGCAGGGCGGCGCCGGTGAAGATGCGCACCGCCTCGCCCGTTCCCAGCGCCGCCTCGAACGGCGCGCCGGCGGCGCTTTCGCCGACGATCCGCAACCGGCCCGGCGTGTCGGCGGCGCGCATCGTCCAGCCGTCCATGGCCGAGCCGGCGTAGGGAGGCTGGTCACGCAGGGCATGGACGTCCTCCGCCAGCGTGCGGCCGAGAGCGTCGGCCAGGAGAACCGTCTCCGCCGGCAGGGCCTCCGCCCAGGCCAACATCCGTCCGCGCGCTTCCTCGACCGACGGCAGGCTTTGCGGCGGCAGGCTCATCGGCGCTTCCACTCGCCGGAGGCGCCGCCGGTTTTCTCGACGAGCCGCACCTGGTCGATGGTCATGCCGCGCTCGGCCGCCTTCAGCATGTCGTAGAGCGTCAGGCAGGCGACCGAGACCGCGGTCAGCGCCTCCATTTCGACCCCGGTCGGCCCGGTGGCGGCGACCCGCGCGGTGACCGCCAAGCCCGCCTCCGCGGATTCCACGCGCACCACGACCTTGCTCAGCGCCAGCGGGTGGCAGAGCGGGATCAGCTCCGACGTCTTCTTCGCCGCCATGATGCCGGCGATCTCGGCGGCGGCGATGACATCGCCCTTCTTGGCCGAGCCGCCCAGCGCCAGCGCGCGGGTCTGCGGGCGCATGCGCACCAGACCCTCGGCAAGCGCTTCTCGCGACGTCGCCGGTTTGGCCGAGACGTCGACCATCCGCGCCCGGCCCTCGGCGTCGAGATGGGTGAGTTTGGACATGCGGCCTCCTGCGCACCCCGCGCCGGCCCTACTTACCGCCGGCGACGGGCCATGCGCTACGCTTTGTCTCGGCTGGGAGCGCAGGAGGCCGTTAGTTCCGGACGCCTTAGCGCGAGGCGAGCGCCCGCATCTCGGAGTACTTGGCTTCGGCGCGCGCCATGGTCTCGTCGAGGCAGTTCGGCAGGACGTAGAACTTCACCAAGTCCGTCTCCGAGGCCAGCTCGGTGCGGCAGGCCTTCTGGGCGGCGTGATAGATCACGTCGTGGGCAGTCTTGGGGTCGAGGCCGGACAACTTCACCGTAACGGCGGTGTCGGCGAGAGCCGGCGCCGCAACCGCGGCGAGCGCGGCGGCGAGCATGAATTTACGCAACATGGCGATTTTCCTGGTTTGAGGTTGAAAACCCTCGGGCCGGGACGCTTCCCTCAGTGACCCTAATTATCGGTGATCACTTATCGGCGGAATTCGAGCCGGCCGGCAACCGCGACTGTGCGCCGCACCATAATATGTGCAGTGCAGCACAGTCTTTCACGTCATTCGCTCATGGGCCTGTGCAAATCGCAGGCGCCTCGACTGAACGGGCCGGCCGCGCCTATCGCTCCAACAGCCGCGGCATCAGCTCGACCATGTTGCAGGGCTTGTGGCGGCTATCGAGCTGCGGTGCGATGACCTTGTCCCAGCCGTCGCGCACCGCCCCGTTGGAGCCGGGCATGCAAAAGATGAAGACGCCGTCGATCAGCCCCGCCAGCGCCCGCGACTGCAAGGTGGAGAGCCCGACGGTCTGGTAGCTGACCAGATGGAAAATCACCGAAAAGCCCTCGATGCGCTTGTCGAGCAGCGGCTCGATCGCCTCCGGCGTCACGTCGCGGCCGGTGATGCCGGTGCCGCCGGTGGTCAGGATCACGTCGACCTCGCCCGATGCCGTCCATTGCTTCACCCGGGCGCGGATCGCGGCGATGTCGTCCGGCACGATGTCCTTGTCGGCCAGGGTGTGGCCGGCGCCCGCCAGGCGCTCGACCAGGATGTGGCCGGAGGTGTCGCTCTCCTCGTCGCGGGTGTCGGAAATGGTGAGGACGGCGATGCGGACCGGCGTCAGCTTGGCCGTCTCGTCCAGCTTGCCGCCGGGCGCCAGAAGGGTGGTCATTGGGTCGGCCTCCGCTCGAAACTCCGCCCTGCCTTTAGTCCCAGCGGGCGATGTCGTCCAAGTCCCGCGGGGTCGGTTCGACCCAGCGTGACCCTCCAGGCCCATGCTCCTTCTTCCAGAACGGCGCGCGCGACTTCAGGTAGTCCATCAGGTAATCACAAGCTTCGAACGCCTCGCGGCGGTGGGCCGACGCGGTCGCCACCATCACGATCGCCTCGCCGGGGGCGATGGCGCCGTGGCGGTGGACGATCAGGACGTCGTGCAGCGAGAAACGCTGCGTCGCGGCCTCGGCCATCTTGCCGATCTCGACCTCGGTGAAGCCGGGATAGGCCTCGAGTTCCAGCGCGGTGGCTGCGCCGCCGTCGCCGCGGGCGATGCCGACGAAACTCGCCACCGCCCCGGACTCGGTGCGCCCGGCGCAGAAAGCCGAGAGCTCGGCGCCCGGGTCGAAGCTCTCGGTGGTGAGCCGGACCGTCATCCGCCGCTCATTGGCGGCAGGAAGGCGACCTCGGCGCCGGCGGCGAGCGCCGCTTCGCCCCGCACCAGAACCCGGTCGACCGTGGCCTGCACGCCCCTGCCGCCGAGCGCCTCGCCCAGCGCCGGGTCGGCCGCCGCGATGAGGGCCTTGAGCGCCGCCAGCGTGCCGGGCGGCGGGTCGAACGCGCGCTCGCGCCAGCCGGCGAGATCGCCGAGGCGGCCGAAGAGCAGCACCCGCATCAGCCGCCTCCCAAATCACCCACCGGTGGTGGACATGTGCCGGCTGTGCGCCGGCGCGAGGCCGCGGGCGATGTGGAAGTCGTGGCCCTTCGGCTTGGCGTCCACCGCCACGCGAATCGCGTCGATCAGCTCGGCGTCGCTCGCCCCGGTGCGGATCACGGCGCGAAGGTCGGCGGCGTCCTCGCGGCCGAGGCAGGTGTGCAGCGTGCCGGTGCAGGTCAGCCGCACCCGGTTGCACAGTTCGCAGAAATTGTGGCTGAGCGGGGTGATGAAACCCAGCCGTCCGCCGGTCTCGGCGACCTCGACATAGCGCGCCGGCCCGCCGGTGGAGAGCGGGATGTCGGTGAGGGTCCAGAACCCTTCCAGCCGGCGGCGCACGTCGGCCAGCGACAGGAACTGGTCGCTGCGGTCGGCGTCGATCTCGCCCAGCGGCATGGTCTCGATCAGGGTCATGTCCAGGTCCCGCCCATGCGCCCATTGAATGAGCGCCGGGATCTCCTCGGCGTTGTCGTGAGCGAGGGCGACGGTGTTGATCTTGACCTTCAAGCCCGCGGACCGCGCCGCGTCGATCCCGGCGAGCACCTTGGCGAGGTCGCCGCCGCGGGTCAGCCGGCGAAAGGCGTCCGGCCGGAGCGTATCCAGGGAGACGTTGACCCGCCGCAGCCCCAGCGACGCCAGCTCGGACGCGAACTCGGCGAGACGCGTGCCGTTGGTGGTGAGGGTCAGTTCGTCGAGGGCGCCGGTCTTCAGGTGCCGGGCCAGCCGTTCCACCAGCGTCAGGAAGCCCTTGCGCACCAGCGGCTCGCCGCCGGTCAGCCGGATCTTGCGCGTCCCGGTGACGATGAACGCCGAGGCGATGCGGTCGATCTCCTCCAGGGTCAGCACCTCGGCCTTCGGCAGGAAGGTCATGTGCTCGGACATGCAATAGACGCAGCGCAGGTCGCAGCGGTCGGTCACCGACACGCGCAGATAGCTGACCGTCCGGCCAAAGCCGTCGACCAGCGCCTTGGGCGGCGGCGCCGGCTTGCCTCGAAGCGCGGCTTGCGGCGTGGTTGCGTCAAAGGGCGTCATCGGCGCCTAACATAGAAAGGTCCGAGGCTTGGCGACAGGGGGCACGCTCGAGGCGATCGTGCTGGCCGGCGGCGCGGGGGTCCGGTTCGGCGGGCGCAAGCTCACCGCGCCCTGGGGCGAGGGCGCGCTGATCGACGGCGCGCTCGCCGCCGCCTTCGCCGCGCCGGCGCGAACCGTCACCGTGGTCACCGGCGCCGACACCGGCGTCGAAACCGCGACCGTCGCCTTCGCCGAACGGACGGGTCAATCGCCCCGCCTGCGCCTCGTCCACTGCGCCGACCACGCCGAAGGCATGGGCGCGACCCTGCGCACCGGCGTCGCCAGCCTGCCAGCGGACGCCGCGGGCGTCTTCGTCTTCCTGGGCGACATGCCACGGGTCCCCGCGGCCGTGCTCCCACCGCTCGCGGCCGCCCTCGCCGCCGGCGCGCCCGCCGCGGCGCCGAACTTCGAGGGCCGGCGCGGCCACCCGGTGCTGTTCTCCCGCGCCCTGTTCCCCGACCTTCTCGCCCTCAGCGGCGACGAAGGCGCCCGCACGTTGCTCCGCAGCCTCGGCGACCGCCTGGCGCTGGTCGAGAGCCCGGACGCGGGGGTGCTGTTCGATGTCGATCAGCCAGGCGACCTGGACGCCTCTCGCCGATAACACCGCCGAAGAGCGGCCCTTGGGAAGGGCAGAGTCGGGGGGAAAGCCGAAGTCTGCGAGTGTGCAAATTGTCCGTGCGGCTCTGCTATCACGGCTTCATCGCCGTGGTTGCGTTGGCAATAGGCCGACCTGGCCCAAGTGCGAGACGATCGCACTGAATGCGTCTAAGCCCGCGGTCGGGTCCATAACGCCTTTCGGGTCACGCCATAGCTCCGGCGCAAGAAATCCGGTTGGTACGAAGCCCTCTATATTTGCCAGCGCCCCAAGCGCCCAATCCTGATCATAGAACCTTCCTTCGAGAGGCAGGTAGCGTCTGAGGTAGGCGTGCAACGCGTCAGCGCTTTGCTTTCCACCTATTAGACCGAGCGCAA
>DATJRL010000346.1:0-6980 GCA_035504785.1 Caulobacteraceae bacterium | reverse complement strand
CATCGCACTGATCGCCGTGGTGCTGTTGCAGCGGTCCGAAGGCGGGGCATTCGGGATCGGCGGCAGCCCGACCGGCCTGGTCACCGCGCGCGGCGCCGGCGATCTGCTGACGCGGACCACCTGGGTGCTCTTCGCCGCCTTCATGGCGCTCAGCCTCGGATTGACGCTGCTCGGCCAACACGACCGCTCGACATCGGCGCTGATCGACAAGCTGAAGCTGCAGCAGGTCAATCCCGCCGCCGCGACTCAGAAGCCCGAACCCGCGCCTCCGGCCGGGCAAGGCGGCGCGCCGGCGCCGAGCGCGCCATTCTCGCCGTTCGGCGCCGCGCCCGCGCCCCAGGCCGCGCCGTCGCCGTTCTCCGCGCCGCTGCCGGTCGCGCCCCCGGCGGCCGAACCGACGGCGAAGCCCGCCGCCGCGCACGCCGCCAAACGGGCGGTGCGAAAGCCGGTCGCCGCCGCGTCGTCCGCGCCGTCGGCGACCCCGGCGCAAGCCGTGCCGACCCTCGAGCCGCCTCCGCCTCCGGCGAAGAGCAGCGCGCCGGCCGCTGGCCAGCCTTGACGCTCTCGATCCGCCGACTGATTCGCGACGCGACTTCGCCCTCGAATCGGCGCTAAGCTGGACTCCCATGGCGCGGTACGTCTTCATCACCGGCGGCGTGGTTTCCTCTTTGGGAAAAGGTCTCGCGTCCGCCGCGCTCGGGGCGCTCCTGCAGGCGCGCGGCTACAGGGTCCGGCTCCGCAAGCTGGACCCCTACCTCAACGTCGATCCCGGGACGATGAGCCCCTACCAGCACGGCGAAGTGTTCGTCACCGACGACGGCGCCGAAACCGACCTCGACCTCGGCCACTACGAGCGCTTCACCGGCGTGTCGGCGACCAAGGCCGACAACATCACCACCGGCCAGATCTACAAGACGATCCTCGAGAGGGAGCGCCGCGGCGACTACCTCGGCGCGACGGTGCAGGTGATCCCGCACGTCACCGACGAGATCAAACGCTTCGTCCTCTCCGACCCGGGCGAGGGCGTCGACTTCGTGCTGGTGGAGATCGGCGGCACGGTCGGCGACATCGAGGGCCTGCCGTTCTTCGAGGCGATCCGCCAGCTCGGCCAGGAGCTGCCGCGCGGCCACGCCTGCTTCGTACACCTCACCCTGCTGCCGTTCATCAAGACTGCGGGCGAGATGAAGACCAAGCCGACGCAGCACTCGGTGAAGGAGCTGCGGTCGATCGGCATCCAGCCGGACGTCCTGCTCTGCCGCTGCGAGCAGCCGATCCCGGCCGAGGAAAAGCGCAAGATCGGGCTTTTCTGCAACGTGCGGCCGTCGGCCGTCATCCAGGCCATGGACGCGGCCAACATCTACGCCGTGCCGCTGGACTATCACGCCCAGGGACTGGACGCCGAGGTGCTCGACGTCTTCGGCATCCGCGACGCGCCCGAGCCCGACCTGTCGCGCTGGCGGAGCATCTCCGAGCGCCTGACGCAGCCGGACGGCGAGGTGACGATCGCCGTGGTCGGCAAGTACACGGTGCTGAAGGACGCCTACAAATCGCTCATCGAGGCCCTGATCCACGGCGGCGTCGCCAACCGCGTGCGGGTGAAGTTCGACTGGGTGGAGAGCGAGGCGTTCGAGGGCGACGAGAGCGCGGCGGCGACGCGCCTGGAGGGCGTCCACGGCATCCTGGTGCCCGGCGGCTTCGGCGAGCGCGGCGCGGAGGGCAAGATTCGCGCGGCCAAGTTCGCGCGCGAGCGCCAAGTGCCGTACTTCGGCGTCTGTTTCGGCATGCAGATGGCGGTGATCGAGGCCTGCCGGAACGTGGCGGGCGTCGCCTGCGCCTCGTCGACCGAGTTCGGACCGACCAAGGCCCCGGTCGTGGGGCTGATGACGGAGTGGGTGCGCGGCAACGAGCGCGAGGTTCGCAGCGCAACCGACGACATGGGCGGCACCATGCGGGTCGGCGCGTACGAGGCGCTGCTGACCCCGGGCTCCAAGGCGGCCGACATCTACGGCTCGACCGCGATCAGCGAACGCCACCGGCATCGCTACGAGGTCAACATCGGCTATCGCGACGCGTTCGAAGGCGCCGGCCTCAGGATGACCGGCGTCTCGCCCGACGGCCTGCTCCCGGAGATCGTCGAACGCGAGGACCATCCCTGGTTCATCGGCGTTCAGTTTCACCCGGAGCTGAAGAGCCGCCCGTTCGCGCCGCACCCGCTCTACGCCAGCTTCATCGCCGCCGCGGTGGAGCAGAGCCGGCTGGTGTGACCCGAGACGAAGTCCGTCACCTCGCGCTGGCGATGGCCGACGCCGTGGAAGCCGATCACCACGGCATCCCGTCGTTCCGGGCGCGGGGAAAGATCTTCTGCACCATTCATGTGAAGCAGCCGCGGCTGATGGTGAAGCTGGATCCGGAGGACCAACGCAACTTGGTGGAGGCGCACCCGGGCGTCGTCGAGGCCGTTCCCGGCTTCTGGGGACGCAAGGGCTCGACCTTCGTCGCCTACGACCAGGCCGACGGCCGGCTCATCGAGACGCTGTTGCGAATGGCCCATGCCAGGGTGACGACGGCGACGACGACGGCGCGGCGTTAGGCCGGGCCCAGCGCGCGGTGGGGCGTGCTTGCCATCGCCGCCTTGTTGCTGCATAGACCCCCGCTCTTTCGAACCCGCGAAGCTCCCAATGGCCGTTCCCAAGCGAAAAACCTCCCCGTCGCGTCGCAACATGCGCCGGGCGCACCATGCCCTGAAGCCGAACGCCTATGCCGAAGACAAGGACACGGGCGAACTGAAGCGCCCGCACCACGTCGACCTGAAGACGGGGATGTACCGCGGCCGGCAAGTGCTGACGCCGAAGGAAGACTAAGCCCTAGAGATCGAGCCGAAGCGCCCAACCCTTCCCCCGTAGAGGAAGGGCGCCGATTCGGTCCAGGCTCGACCCGCTTCAGGCGGCCGCCTCCGCGTTCATCGCCTTGCGTTTGATCAGCGCGTCCAGCGGCGCGTGCGACATCTCGTGGGCGATGTGGAGAGCCGTGGCGGAGAGCGCCTCAGGCGGGGTCAACCGCGCCACGAGGCCCCACTCGTAGCCCTGTTCCGCCTCCAGGAACTCGCCGGTCAGCGACATCTCCATGGCGCGCATGGGGCCGATGAGCCGGACGAGACGCTTGGCGAAGCCCGGCCCCGGTTCGACGCCCACGCGGGTGTGGGTGTCGGCGAATCGCGCGTTGGTCGAGGCGATGATCAGGTCGCAGGCCAGCACCAGTTCCAGCCCGCCGGCGATCGCAGCGCCGGTGATGGCGCAGAGCACCGGCTTGGCGCACTTGCGAATGGCGGCCGCCGGGTTGTGACTGGCCCTGCTGTCCGCGCCGGCGAGCGGCTCGGCGCCGAGAGCCGCCACGTCGAGGCCGTCCGGAAACCCTTCCTCGCGGCCCGTCAGCAGGATCACGCTCACGGTGTCGTCGGCGGCGACGGCGTTGATGGCGTCATGCAGGGCCTCGCGCAACGAGTGCGGATGAGCGCTGGCGGCCTCGGCGCGGTCCAGAATGATGACCGCGACGCGGTCGTCCTTGTCGATCGACAGCATCGAACTCCCCGTCCCGCACCTCGCCAGAGACGCCGATCGTCCGTGGGCGGCCGGCGCGGCCGCAAACTGGCCGAAGTCTGCGAAGGTTGCGTGACATGCTGGGTCGCATCAAGGCCCCGTTCCGCGGGTTGCCGCGGTCGTCGCGCACGGCTAAGCCGGCCCCCTTTCCCGCAAGCCTCGGACACCGCCCATGACCGAAATCGTCGACATCCTCGCCCGCGAGATCCTGGACAGCCGGGGCAACCCGACCGTCGAGGTGGACGTGGTGCTGGAAGACGGGTCGATGGGCCGCGCGGCCGTCCCGTCCGGCGCCTCGACGGGGGCGCACGAAGCGGTCGAGCGTCGCGACGGAGATCCCGACCGTTACGGGGGCAAGGGCGTGACCGGCGCCGTGGACGCGGTGATGGGCGAGATCTTCGACGCTCTGTCCGGCGCCGAGGCCGAAGACCAGCGCCGGCTCGACCGCATCCTGATCGAACTCGACGGCACGGCGAACAAGAGCCGGCTCGGCGCAAACGCCATCCTCGGCGTCTCGCTGGCGAGCGCGAAGGCGGCCGCGCTGGCGACCAACCTGCCGCTCTACAGGTACGTGGGCGGGGTCTCGGCGCGTCTGCTGCCCGTGCCGCAGATGAACATCATCAATGGCGGCGTCCATGCGGACAACCCGATCGACTTCCAGGAGTTCATGGTGCTGCCGACCGGCGCGCCGACCTTCTCGGAGGCGCTGCGGATGGGCGCCGAGATCTTCCACGCGCTGAAGAAGGCGCTGAGCGCCGCGGGCCAACTCACCAACGTCGGCGACGAAGGCGGCTTCGCGCCGAACTTCCGCGGCGCCGACGAGGCGCTGAGCTTCATCATGAAGGCCGGCGAGGCGGCCGGCTATCGCGCCGGGGACGACTTCGAGCTCGGCTGCGACGCCGCCGCCAGCGAGTTCTTCAAGGCCGGCAAGTACGTGATGGCCGGGGAGGGCAAGACCCTGGATGCGGCCGGCATGGTCGCGTACCTGGAGGACCTCGTCGACCGCTACCCGCTGGTCACCATCGAGGACGGCTGCGCCGAGGACGACTTCGACGGCTGGACCATGCTGACCCGCGAACTCGGCCATCGCGTCCAGCTGGTCGGGGACGATATCTTCGTCACTAGCCCCGAGCGCCTGAAGGACGGCATCCAGCGCGGGCTGGCGAACTCGATCCTGATCAAGGTCAACCAGATCGGCACGCTCTCCGAGACGCTGGACGCGGTGGAGATGGCCCACCGGGCCTCCTACACCGCGGTCATGAGCCATCGCTCCGGGGAGACGGAAGACACCACCATCGCCGACTTGGCCGTCGCGACCGGCTGCAGACAGATCAAGACCGGTTCGCTCTCGCGGTCCGATCGACTCGCCAAGTACAACCAGCTCCTGCGGATCGAAGAACAGCTGGACGACCAAGCGATCTACGCCGGCGCGGGCGCGATCAAGCGCCGCGGCTAAGCTTGTTCAGAAGGGTTCGTTAAGCACGTTCGTGCGAGACGAAGGCCCGTGCTGGCGCGGCTCACCACCTACATTCCGACCGCGATTCTCGCCGGGCTGATCTTCTATTTCGGGTTCAACGCCCTCACCGGCGACCGGGGTCTGCTGACCACCCGTCAGCGCGAGGCGACGCTCGCCGAGGACGAGGCGACGCTGAAGGCTTTGCGCGCCGAACACGCCGACCTGGAGCTGCGCGCCCGGCTGATGAGCGATGGCCAGCTCTCCAAGGACCTGCTGACCGAAAAGGCCCATGTCCTGCTAGGCTTCGCCGATCCGAAAGACTATGTCATCCGCACGCCTGAGTCCGCGCATTAGAGCGACGCGATGGCCGGCGCTTAGATCACGATGCGGTCAGGCGAAGTCGCCTGACCGTTGAATCGTGATCTAAATTCAAGGGTGTAGAGCTTGATTCAGGGTTCAGATCGGATCGATCTGAACCCATCGAGCTCTAGGGGTTCGCTAGGTCCACGACGGAGAGCGCCATGGCCAGGGCGGTTAAGCCAAAGCCGAAGGACGCGTCCGCCGCTTCCGGCCCCAGGGCCGACAAGGACGATCTGCTCGACTACTATCGCTCGATGCTGCTGATCCGCCGCTTCGAGGAGCGCGCGGGCCAGCTCTATGGCATGGGCCTGATCGGCGGCTTTTGCCATCTCTACATCGGTCAGGAGGCCGTCGCCGTCGGCGTGCAGGCGGTGAAGCGGCCGCACGACCAGGTCATCACCGGCTACCGCGATCACGGTCACATGCTGGCGGCCGGCGTCGACCCCAAGGCGGTGATGGCCGAACTGACCGGCCGAGCCGCTGGAGTCTCCAGGGGCAAGGGCGGGTCCATGCACATGTTCTCGCTCGACCACCAGTTCTACGGCGGGCACGGCATCGTCGGTGCCTGGGTGAGCCTGGGGACCGGCCTCGGCCTCGCCAACCGCTACCGCGACAACAAGGCGGTGGCTTTCGTCTATTTCGGCGACGGGGCGGCCAACCAGGGGCAGGTGTACGAGAGCTTCAACATGGCGGAGCTCTGGCGGCTGCCGGTCGTCTACCTGATCGAGAACAACCAGTACGCCATGGGCACCTCGATCGAGCGCGCATCGTCCGAGACCCACCTCTATCGACGCGGCGCGAGCTTCAACATCAAGGGCCGCGAAGTCGACGGGATGGACGTGTTGGCGGTGCGCGAGGCGACGGCCGAGGCGGCGGAACACGCGCGCTCCGGCAAGGGGCCCTTCATCCTGGAGATGAAAACCTACCGCTACCGGGGCCACTCGATGAGCGACCCGGGCAAGTACCGCACGCGCGAGGAGATCGACGAGGTGCGCAAGCACCGCGATCCGATCGATCATATCCAGGAGCTGCTCGAGTCCCGAGGCCTGGCCGACGACGCCACGCTCAAGGCCATCGACGCCGAGGTGAAGCGCATCGTCGCCGACGCCGCCGAGTACGCCCGCACGGCGCCCGAGCCGGACCCGGCGGAGCTGTACACCGACGTCTACGCGGAGAGCGCCGCGTGACGGACGTCCTGATGCCCGCCCTCTCGCCGACGATGGAGGAGGGCACGCTCGCCAAGTGGCACGTCAAGGTGGGCGACGAGGTGAAGTCTGGCGATGTGATCGCCGAGATCGAGACCGACAAGGCCACCATGGAGGTGGAAGCCGTCGACGAGGGCGTGGTCGAGGCCCTGCTGGTTCCCGAGGGGACCGAGGAGGTGAAGGTCAACACGCCGATCGCGCGGCTGAAGGGGGAAGGCGAGGCGAGCCCCTCCCCCTCGAGGGGAGGGGTTGGGGGTGGGGAGTTCCAGCCGGTTCCTCGGGCGGTTAAGGCTGAAGCTGTCGCCCCGACCGTTGCGTCCGCGCCGCCAACTCCTGCGCCAGGTCGCAGCAGCCCCCCACCCC
>DATJRL010000345.1:0-9890 GCA_035504785.1 Caulobacteraceae bacterium | reverse complement strand
ACCAAGCCCTGGGTGAAGACCTCGCTCGCGCCCGGCTCGCAGGTGGTGACCGACTATCTGGCCAAGGCGGGACTGACCAAACCGCTGGACGCGCTGGGCTTCAACCTCGTCGGCTACGGCTGCACCACCTGCATCGGCAACAGCGGGCCGCTTCCGGCGGAGGTGTCCAAGGTCGTCAACGACGCCGACCTGGCAGTGGTCTCGGTGCTGTCCGGAAACCGCAACTTCGAGGGCCGGGTCAATCCGGACACCCGCGCCAACTACCTCGCCTCGCCGCCGTTGGTGGTGGCCTACGCGCTGGCCGGTTCGATGAACATCGACCTGACCCAGGAGCCGCTCGGCCAGGGCAAAGGCGGCAAGGACGTGTTCCTGAGGGATGTTTGGCCCTCCACCAAGGACGTGCAGGCCTTGCAGAAGAAGGTGGTGGCCGGCTCGATGTTCGAGACCCGTTACGCCGACGTCTTCAAAGGCGACAAGCACTGGCAGGGCATCGAGGTGGCCGGCGGCCAGACCTACGCGTGGGACGTCGGTTCGACCTATGTGCAGAACCCGCCCTACTTCGAAGGCCTGACCATGACTCCCGACCCGGTGACCGACGTCATCGAGGCGCGGGTGCTGGGCATATTCGGCGACTCCATCACCACCGACCACATCAGCCCGGCCGGCAACATCCGCAAGGCCTCGCCGGCGGGGGATTACCTCTCGGAACACCAGGTGAGTCAGGCGGACTTCAACTCGTACGGCGCCCGTCGCGGCAACCACGAGGTGATGATGCGCGGCACCTTCGCCAACATCCGCATCCGCAACAAGATCACGGCGGACATCGAAGGCGGGGTGACCAAGCACTTCCCCTCCGGCGAGGTGATGCCGATCTACGACGCGGCCATGCGCTACAAGGCCGAGGGTCATCCAGCGGTGATCTTCGCCGGCAAGGAGTACGGCACCGGCTCGTCGCGCGACTGGGCGGCCAAGGGCACCAAGCTGCTGGGCGTGCGGGCGGTGATCGCCGAGTCGTTCGAGCGCATCCACCGCTCCAACCTCGTGGGCATGGGCGTCTTGCCGCTCCAGTTCATCCACGACGGCTGGCAGCGGCTCGGCCTCACCGGCGAGGAAATCGTTTCGATCCGCGACCTGGCCGATGTAACGCCGCGCAAGCAGCTGATGGTGGAGATCTACCGCCCTTCCGACGGCAAAATCGCCCGCTTCCCGGCACGATGCCGGATCGATACGCCCACGGAGCTCGAGTATTTCAAGAACGGCGGCGTGCTGAACTATGTCCTGCGCAATCTGGCCCGGGACGCCTGAGCTCCTGGTTGCTCACGGCTTAGTGAAGGGCTGCGAGGACCAACAGCCATTAAGGCCGGGCCGATGACACGGCGCGTCTTGTTCGTGGGACTGCTCGCGCTCGCCGCCGCCGGCGGCGCGGCGCGGGCGGCGCCGCCGGTAGTGTTGGAGCTGTTCACCGCCCAGGGCTGCGCGTCCTGCGGCGAGGCGAACGCGCACGTCGCCAAGCTCGCCGACGAAAAAGGCGTGATCGCCCTGACCTGGAGCGTCGATTACTGGGACTACCTCGGCTGGAAGGACACCTTCGCCAAGCCCGAGTTCGCGGACCGTCAGCGGGATTACGCCGCCAAGCTCGGCGTGGCGGAGGTCTACACCCCGCAAGTGGTCGTGGACGGGCGCGAGCAGACGCCGGGCGTCAAGGACGAGGAGGTCGATCGGTTGGTGCGCGAGGCCCGGCATGTGGCGTTCGATCCGCCGCAAATGCGCTTTCTCGGCGATCGCATCGCGGTCGGATCCGGCCGCCGGCCGCGTGACGGGGCCGAGATCTGGCTGGTGCGATACGACCCCCGAGAGCAGGACATCGAGGTCAAGGACGGCGACAACCGCGGGCACACCGTGGTCGAGCGCAACGTCGTGGTCCAGCTCGCGCGCCTGGGCGCCTGGCGCGGTCGCCCTGTCCTGCTCCCGCTGCCGCCCCCGACCGAGCCCGGCCTCGACACGGTGGTCATCGTGCAGGGCGCCCACGGCGGCAAGATCATCGGCGTGGCCGAAGCGCCTTAAGCGACCACGTCCGAACCCCTCGACGAGCGCACGCTCGCCTGCGCGTCCTGCCCGCGGATGGCGCTCCAGTAGTTCCAGGCCTCGTCGCGCGTCGCGAAGCGGCGACGATGGATCGGGTCGCGCGTGATGGCGAAATACCAGTCGTCGTCGGTTCCACCGTGGACCCGGCAGAGGCGCCCTTCGGCCCCGCAGCAGATCACGTCAGCACGATACTCCACGCCTTGCCCTCCAGCTACCCGGCGGCCGTTTTCCTCCGCGTGTTTGGATTTTGGATTAACGCGGCGCAAACCATGTCGGCGCGCGCGCAAGTGTTGCCCAAAAACGACGACCCCCGCGGTCGGAGGGGGGTGACCGCGGGGGCTTAGGAAGGCATCGTGTCGACTGACCGGACCCCTTAGATCCCAGGGGGCTGGGGGGGCTGTTCAGGATCCGGGACCACCAAGGTTCTCGATCAGCCGACGATGTGAATTTCGGAGGGCAACCGGGCGGCCGCGCGACGGAATTAAGGTCTTTTGAAGGCTGAAGATGACCTCAGTTTCATGTTTCCTGACCGGTGTCGCTTGTGCAACGCTCTGGTCACGGAAACTTCGCACGAGTGTTGACGCATGGCCTTTGACACGCCGCCCAGCTCCGCCCGGGGCGCTACGTTCTTCGAGCGCCCCGAACTGGATCGACTGCTTCGACTTTACGGCCGCATGGTCGCCGACGGCGAATGGCGCGACTACGCCATCGACGGGTTGAGGGACGCGGCGGTGTTTTCCGTGTTCCGACGATCTTCCGAAGCGCCGCTCTATCGCATCGAGAAACGCCCCGCCCTGGCGCGCCGCCAGGGCGCGTGGGCGGTCATCGGCCAGGCCGGCATGATCCTGCGGCGCGGCCATGAGCTGGAACAGGTGCTACGCTTCTTCGAGAAGGCCCGCTTCGCCGTCGTCGAATAGGGCCGCCATCGCCGCCCGCGCCCGCCTTGGCGCCTCGATGAGCGGCGTGGCGTCGGTCACCTGGTCCAAGGTCCCAATCACCGGCAGGGCCCGCAACGCCGGGTCGTTGATCTCCGAGCGGATCGCAGCGCCGATGGCGTCGGCGTTGATCACGCTGAACGGCCGGTCGTGAAACGATCCCAGCGTCGGCTCGAATGCGCCGGGCAGACCCCGCGCTTGGTGTAGCCGCGCGACGAAGAAATAGGCCTCGGCCAGAGCCGCCTCGCGCGCCGGCCAATCGGTTGCATCAAGGGCCTGCGCCAGCATCGGCGCGAGGCTGGCCGCACAGGGCAGGCGGGCGAAGGCGGCCCCCAGCCACTTCGGATAGGGCGCGTAGCGGCCCTCGACGAGGAAGGCCAGCCGGATCACGTCGCGCGCCAGCCTCGCGACGATAACCCGCGAACCGAGGTCGTCTCCGGCGAGGCCGGTCCGACCGACGAAGGCCTGCTCCTCGGCGATCCGCCGCCACTGGCAGGCAAGCTTGTAGAGCCGCACGTCGCGCGGCGGCTGGGCTAGTCGCGTTCGCGCCGCCGTCAGACGTCCGTCGTCGTCGCGAAACACCGCTCCGGAGGTGAAGGCCAGCAACCGCTGCTCGGCCAGCCCCAGCCAGTCGAGGTCGACCCGAGGCTCGTCGGGCGCAAGCGCGAGCAGCTCGCCCAGCTGCGCTCGCAGCGTCCACACCTCCAGCCCGTGCCGCGCATCGCCGCGGGCGCCAGGCCCCTCCAGCGGCGGCCGCGAGCGGCCCGCGAACGCCGTCGGCCTGCCTAGGAACGTCGGCGGAATGGCGTCCGCGAACGACGACAGCAGCCATTCGGCGTGGGTCGCGAAGTCCGCCTCGCTGACGAAGAGCAGCAGCCGCGGTCCCCAGTCGTGGTCCCGGGACATGGCGTCGTCGAAGCCGAGCACCTCGGAGCCGGCGCCATTGAGAGCGGCGGCGTGGCGCAGGCCCGGTAACGCGGCCGCCAGCCATGGGGCGACTACCTCGGCGTGGAAGCGACGCGAAAGCTCGAGGCCCTGCAGATCTGACACCCGCCCCCTCCGTCGGCTCGGTAGCCGATCGTTTACCGCGACGGGCCTACCCAAGGACAACCTGAACTTCGTCTGGAACGCCCGCCATGTCCTGCGACGCCGTCGCCCTCGCCGCCACGCTGTGGCTCGCCGCCAGCGCCGGCCCCGCGCCGAGCGCCATCCCCGCCGTCACGGCTCCGCCATCGGTCGCTTCCGAGCCGCTGTTCGCCGACATCGTCCGCCGCGCGGGCGTGCTGAAGGACGAGACCCAGGCTTATGAGAAGGGAACGCTGGATGCGAGCGCGACGCGGCTCCCCGATTTCGCCGCCTTCGAAAAGCAGGTGGGCGAGCTCTCCGACCTCGACATGCAGGGTCACGTGGTGCTGGTGAACCGCGGCGTCGCCGACGACTTGAAGTGCATCCTGAAGGGCATTTCCCAGGACCTGCCCGTGAAGCTCAAGGCGCTGGAAGCCGCGCCCGACGCCAAGAGCCGCCACGGGGCGTTGCAGGACATGTTCTATCTGCTGCGCGACAACGTCGAAGTGATCACGTCGCCGCCGCAGCCGGCCGCTTAGCTGCGTCGTCCAAGGCCCGGGCGACGAGGCCGGGGGTGAGCAACTGGGGCAACACTTTCGGCGCGCCGCCGTCCTCGCCGTAGACCAGGTAGAGGGGCACGCCGACGCGGCCCTCATCGGCGAGCGCCTTGGCGATGGCGCCGTCGCGATTGGTCCAGTCGGCTTTCAGATAGACCGCGCCGGTGCGGCGAAAGGCGTTGGCCGCCACCCGGTTGTCGAGCGCCACCTTCTCGTTGACCTGGCAGGTCACGCACCAGGCGGCGGTGAAGTCGACGAACACCGGCTTGCCCTCGGCGCGCAACGCGGCGAGCCGGTCCTCGCTCCAGGGTTCGGAGGGAACGCCGGCGGCGATGGCCTGGGTCTGGGCCGCGGCCGGCGGGGCGCCGTAGGGGGCCGAGGCGACGGCGGCGATCGCCAGCGCGGCGGAGATGGCGGCCAGACCGAACACGGCCCGCGCCCGCTGGCCCGATGCCGCGCGCCGCTGCGCCGCGCCGAAAGTCCAGGCGGCGAGGCCGACCAATACGGCGGCGGCGAAGACGAGGGCGAGGCTGCCGGGGTCGGTCTGCTGCGCCAGCACCCAGACCAGCCAGGCCGCGGCGCCGTACATCGGGAAGGCCAGCGCCTTCTTCATGACCTCCATCCACGGTCCCGGCTTAGGCAGGCGGCGCAGCAGGGCGGGCGCGAAGGTCAGGGCCAGGAACGGCGCGGCGAAGCCCAGCCCCAGGGCGGCGAACACGGCCAATGCGATCGGTGGCGTCTGGGTGAGGCCGAAGCCGAGGGCGGGGCCCATGAAGGGGGCGGTGCAGGGGGCGGCGACCACCACCGCCAGGGCGCCGGTGAAGACGCCGCCGATCCAGTCGGCGCGCGCCGCCAGGCCGCCGCCGAGGCCCTGCAGCGACGCGCCGATCTCGAACACGCCGGAAAGGTCGAGTGCGGCGGCCAGCAGGATCAGCGCCAGGGACGCGGTGACGATCGCCGGCTGCAGCTGCGCGCCCCAGCCCACCGATTGGCCCGCGCCGCGCAAGGCGATGATGACGGCGGCCAGACCGAGGAAGGTCGCCAGCACGCCGATCAGGAACGCGATGCCCTGGGCGCGCGCCGAAGCCGCCTCGTGGGGCCGGCGCACCAGGGCCGCGGCCTTCATCGACAGGATCGGGAAGACGCAGGGCATCAGGTTCAGGATCAGGCCGCCGGCGAAGGCGAAGGCCAGCGCCACCGGCAGGCCGAGGTCGCTGGTCTGGGCGGGCGGGCCGAGGCCGCCGGACTTCGGCGGCGGCGGACCGGGCTTGGCGTCGACCTCGAAGGCGGCGCCGTCGGCCATCTCCACCACGCCGCCGATCTCGGCCGGCGGCGGAGCCTTGAGCGCGGGGCCGGCGAGGGTGGCGGAAAAGGTCAGCCCCTGCTCGCCGAGGTCGATGTTTTCGGGCTTGGCCTGGTCGATGATGTCGTCGGCGTAGGGATAGAAGTAGGCGCCGGCGCCGCTCTGTCCCGCCAAGGCGTCGCCGGCGATGGCGAGGCGCAACTGGCCCCCGGCGATCTGGTAGGTGGCCGCCAGGCCGCTGTCCTTCGGCGCGGCGGCCAGCGCGCGGGCGATCTTGCCGCCCCAGACCGGATCGACGGGCGCGGCGCCGGCGGTGACCGGCACATCGAGGATGAGGTTGGCGGTCTGCGGCACGCAGACGTCGGCGCAGACCAGCATCGAGACCTTGGCGGCGAGGCGCGCCGGCTCGCCGGGCTTCGCGTCCGCGGGGACCTGCATCGGGACGGCCAGGATCGCCTGGGTCTCGTAGCCGTAGTTCATCAGCGGCCCGACCGGCAGTCGCTTGGGCGCCGGCCAGACGATGTCGCCGGCCTTCCAGCCGGCCGGGAGCGTCCATTCGATCTCGGTGGCCTCGCCGGCGTCCCCGGGATTGCGCCAATAGGTGTGCCAGCCCGGATCGATCGACTGCACCAGCGCGACATAGAGCGTCGATCCGGGCGGCGAGCCGTCGGTTTGCGCGACCAGCCTCGGCGTCACGTGCGACGGCCCCAGCGACTGTGCGCCGGCGCTCGCCGCCACGGCGAGGGCGAGGGCGAAGGCGGCAAGCCGGAAGAAGGATCGGAGCAACGGCATCGGATCGGTCTCGCCCTCTAGCCGAAGGAAGGGCGAATTTCTACGCTGGACGCTCGCGGGCGGACCGCCGATGACGGAGCGCGCCGGGCCGATTCGCCCGCGCCAGGGGATTTGCCGCCATGCCCGCCCGCTTCGACGACATCGAGATCGGCTACGTCGCCCAGCTGGGCGCGGCGCGGATCGAGCCCGAGACCCTCGCCGCCTTCGTCGCCGCCTTCGCGCCGGGCTGGACCGAGGACCGCGGCGCGCCGGACGCGATGATCTACGCCCTGTGGGCGCGGCTCGACGCGGAGTCCTCGGCGCACTGGCCCCAGACCAAGCGCCTCGGCGTCGACGCCCTGCGCTGGATGCGCAACCCGCCGGCCGGCGAGACCATCCGCGGCCGCATGACCATCATGGGCAAGGACGCGGTCGGCGAAGACAAGGGCATCGTCTTCGCCCAGCACGACCTCCTGGATGAAGCGGGCCGGCTGGTGTTCTCGTGCCTGACCCGCAGCGTCTACGCGCGGTAGCAGCGGGTCGATACTCGGCGGCGTTACGCTAGCGCCGTCACCCCGGACAAGTCCCCGACTTGATCGGGGGCGCCGATCCGGGGCCGGAAGCGCCGCCACCGAGCTGGAAGTCGTCTGGGAACCGGAGCGTCCGGCCCCGGCTCTCCGCTGCTCCGCAGCTTCGGCCGGGGTGACGGAGCGAATGCGACTCCAGCTCAACCCGCTCAAGCAGGGCTCAAGCCGCCGCTTCCGCTTCCAGCTTGTCCTGGGTGCGCAGCTCGAAGTCGCTGGCGTCGTGGCGTTCGCGCAGCTGGTGGGCGGGGTCGCCCCAGGCGCAGTTGACCATGCGCCCGCGCTTCACCGCCGGGCGCTCGGCGATCCGGTCGGTCCAGCGGATCAGGTGCTTGTAGTCCTGCACCTGCAGGAACTCGCCGCCGCCGTAAAGGTGGCCCTTGGACATCGCGCCGTACCAGGGCCAGACCGCCATGTCGGCGATGGTGAACTCGTCGCCCGCCAGGTACTCGGCCTCGGCCAGACGACGGTCGAGCACGTCGAGCTGGCGCTTCACTTCCATGGCGAAGCGGTCGATGGCGTATTCGATCTTGGTGGGCGCGTAGGCGTAGAAGTGGCCGAAGCCGCCGCCCAGGTAGGGCGCGGAGCCCATCTGCCAGAACAGCCACGACAGGCACTCGGCGCGCTTGGCTTCGTCGGTCGGCAGGAAGGCGCCGAACTTGGTCGCCAGGTGCAGCAGGATCGACCCGGACTCGAAGACCCGGAACGGCCTGGGGCCGCTGCGGTCCATCAGCGCCGGGATCTTGGAATTGGGGTTCACGGACACGAAGCCGGAGCCGAACTGGTCGCCCTGGATGGGGATCATCCAGGCGTCGTACTCGGCGCCCTTGTGGCCGGCCGCCAGCAGCTCCTCGAACATCACCGTCACCTTCACGCCGTTGGGCGTCGCCAGCGAGTAGAGCTGGAACGGGTGCTTGCCGACCGGCAGCTCCTTCTCGTGCGTCGGACCGGCGATCGGCCGGTTGATGCTGGCGAAGCGGCCGCCGCTCTCCTTGTTCCACACCCAGACGGCGGGTGGCGTGTACTCGGTGTCGGTCATCCGGAAGACTCCTGCTGGCGTTGGCGCGGCCCTGACCGCCATGTGGTCGGTCGAAGCGGCTTTGGCCAGCCCCGAACCGCGAATGGCCTTGTGAGCCGTTGCGTCATCCTGTCAGGGTCGCGGCCAACCCTTTCGATAACGAGGAGCCGGGCGATGAGCGGGTACAAGCTTTTGATCAACGGCGCGCTGGTGGACGGCGCCTCGCAGATGGACGTGATCAACCCGGCCAACGAGGAGGTGCTGGCCAGGGCGCCCCGCGCCTCTCGAGTGCAGCTGGACGAGGCGGTCGCCGCGGCCCAGGCCGCCTTTCCGGCCTGGCGCGACACCCCGATCGCCGAGCGCAAGGCCAAGCTCGCCGAGATCGCCGACGCCATCCAGGCCAACGCCGCCGACCTCGCCCGCACCCTGACCCAGGAGCAGGGCAAGCCCATCGGCGACGCCACCGGCGAGATCTACGGGGCCGCGGCCTTCTTCCGCTACTTCACCATGCTCGACCTGCCGGTGAAGGTGCTGGACGACAGCGAGAACCGGAAGGTCGAAGTGCGGCGCAAGCCGCTGGGCGTCGTAGGCGCCATCGTGCCCTGGAACTTCCCGATCATCCTGATGGCGTTCAAGGTTCCGGCGGCGCTGCTGGCCGGCAACACCATGGTCGTGAAACCCGCGCCGACCACGCCGCTGACCACGCTGAAGATCGCCGCCCTGATCAAGGACATCCTGCCGCCGGGCGTGGTCAACGTGATCGCCGACGGCGGCGAACTGGGCGCGGCGATGACCGCCCATCCGGGCATCCGCAAGATCAGCTACACGGGCTCGACCGCCACCGGGAAGAAGGTGATGGCCGGCGCGGCGGACGCGCTGAAGCGCATCACCCTCGAGCTCGGGGGCAACGACGCGGCGATCGTGCTTCCGGGATCCGATCCCAAGACCACCGCGCCGAAGATCTTCGCCGGGGCGTTCCAGAATTCTGGCCAGGTCTGCATCGCCATCAAGCGCGCCTACGTCCACGACAGCATCTACGACGCCATGTGCGACGAGCTGGCGGAGCTGGCCGAGAAGGCCGTGGTGGGCGACGGCCTGCAGCAAGGCACCCAGCTTGGGCCGATTCAGAACAAGACCCAGTACGAGCGGGTGCTCGGTCTGATCGACAGCGCCCGCAAGGACGGCAAGATCATCGCCGGCGGCGTTCCGGTGGAGGGGGCCGGCTATTTCATCCGGCCCACCATCGTGCGCGACATCACCGACGGCGCGCGGCTGGTCGACGAGGAGCAGTTCGGTCCGGTGTTGCCGGTGATCCGCTACGACGACGCCGAGGATGCCCTGGCCCGCGCCAACAACTCCGAATATGGCCTCGGCGGCTCGATCTGGTCGCCGGACCTGGAGAAGGCCTACGATCTCGCCACGCGGATGGATTCGGGCACGGTGTGGGTGAACAAACACGCCGACCTCGCCCCCAACATCCCCTTCGGCGGCGCCAAGGGCTCGGGCATCGGCGTCGAGCTGGGCGAGGAAGGCCTCGCCGAATTCACCCAGCTGCAGGTGATCAACGTCGCG
>DATJRL010000344.1:0-7252 GCA_035504785.1 Caulobacteraceae bacterium | reverse complement strand
AGTGGCGGGCGAGCGCCTGCAAGGTCTGGGTGTAGAGCGGCGAGGGACCCTTGGCCCAGGGTGACACGGCGCCCTTGTGCAAGGTCTTGTCGCGGTCGGGCACCACCAGGTCGGCCGAGAACTTCAGCTTCATGCCCAGGCCGTCGCAGGCGGGGCAGGCGCCGGCAGGGTTGTTGAACGAGAAGAGCCTGGGCTCGATCTCGGCGATGGTGAAGCCGGACACCGGGCAGGCGAACTTCTCGGAGAACAGCAGCCGGTGCGGCGCGTCCTCGCCGCCATTCGTGTCTTGGGGGGCCTTGTCGGCCCACTCGGCCACGGCGATGCCGTCGGCAAGACGCAGCGCCTGCTCCAGGCTGTCGGCCAGACGCTCGGCGATGCCCTCGCGCACCACGATCCGGTCCACGACGACGTCGATGTCGTGCTTGAAGGTCTTCTCGAGCGCCGGCGCGTCCTCGATCGGATAGTACGCGCCGTCGATCTTCAGCCGCTGGAAGCCCTGGCGCTGCCAGTCGGCGATCTCCTTGCGGTACTCGCCCTTGCGGTCGCGCACCACCGGCGCGAG
This sequence comes from Caulobacteraceae bacterium, assembly GCA_035504785.1. Classification (GTDB taxonomy): domain Bacteria; phylum Pseudomonadota; class Alphaproteobacteria; order Caulobacterales; family Caulobacteraceae; genus Acaudatibacter. The sequence continues at coordinate 6,690 of DATJRL010000344.1, read as the reverse complement.
CAGGTAGAGCCGCGTGCCATCCGGCAGGCCCAGGATGCGGTCGACCATCTGGCTGACCGTCTGGCTCTCGATCGGCAGGCCGGTGACGGGCGAATAGGGGATCCCCACCCGCGCCCACAGCAGGCGCATGTAGTCGTGGATCTCGGTCACCGTGCCCACCGTGGAGCGCGGATTGCGGCTGGTGGTCTTCTGCTCGATGGAGATGGCGGGCGAGAGGCCCTCGATCAGGTCGACGTCCGGCTTGCCCATCAGCTCCAGGAACTGACGGGCGTAGGCCGAAAGGCTTTCGACGTAGCGGCGCTGGCCCTCGGCGTAGATGGTGTCGAAGGCCAGGCTCGACTTGCCCGATCCCGACAGCCCGGTCAGCACCACTAGCTCCCCGCGCGGGATGTCGACGCTGATGTCCTTCAGATTATGCTCGCGGGCGCCGCGCACCCGCAGGAACCGGTTCGGATCGGACATGCCTTCGCCTCGCGGGCCCGCGTTGCTCACGCGCCCAGCCGCCTAATGTAATACCCGGAGTCGATCCGACAGCAAGAACAAGATGGGAACATCGCCTCTGCTGACAGGAGCTGACGCGCCTGTGGGCAAATCGCGCGGCGTCTCATGCATCCGCGCTCGGCCGCGCCCGCACCCGGGAATGCCAGGCGGCGAGGTTGCTTCGCTCGGGATCGAGGTCGAGGCCGATCCAGTGCGCGAAGTCCACCGTGGAGAGCGCGCAGATGTCCGCCATGGTGAGCGCCTCGCCGGCGATGAACGGGCGGCCGTCGCCGAGCTCGCGGTCCAGCCACTTCTGGGCGTTCGCGTAGTGGGCGCGGTTGGACTCGCCGAAGTCCTTGTACTGGTGGATCAGAGCGGCGGTGCGCGGGTGGGCGTGGCGCCAGAACATGCCGACGGGCTGGGTCAGCTGGAACTCGATCCGGCGCACCCACATCTCGACGAGCGCCTTTTCCAGCGGCGTGCGGCCGAAGAGCGGCGGCTCGGGATGCAGCTCCTCGAAGTAGCGGCAGATGGCGACGGTCTCGGAGATGGCGGCGCCGTCGTCGAGCTCCAGGGTCGGCACCTGGCCGAGTGAGTTTCGCGCCAGGTGCTCCGGCGACTTGTGCTCGCGCGCGGCCAGATCGATCGGGGTCTCCGGGAGATCGATGCCCTTCTCGACCAAGAACATCCGCACTCGCCTCGGGTTCGGGGCGGGCTTCGGCGCACCGTAAAGCTTCATCGCGTGGATCTCCTCGCGGAGCGCAGTCTCGCCCGCCTGTTGAGAATAGTTGATTGTTTCCTAACCCGGCGCCTTACTGGCGTCGATGGAGGGGAGGGGGCATGTCTCCTGGCGCGAAGGGGTGCGCGTGCCTGGTCGGCGCCTTGACGCTGGTCGCGGCCGCCGCGCGCGCCGACACCACCAGGGCCGATACGGGGCTGACCGTCGAGACTCCAGCGGCCGGCGGAAACATCCACGCCCTGATCGGCTCGACCGCTGAACTGCAGCCGGTGGCGAGCGCGGCGGTGATCCGGCTCGGACCGGCGGATGCGAACTGGAACTTCGGCGGCCCGCCCGCCGACGACCTCACCTGCCTAACCCAGGCTGTATATTACGAAGCGCGCTCCGAGAGCGTCGAGGGACAGGAAGGGGTGGCGCAGGTCGTGCTGAATCGGTCGCGCACGCCCGGCTTCCCGTCGGCGGTGTGCGACGTGGTCTACCAGCGCACCGGCTTCTACGGGACCTGCCAGTTCACCTTCGTCTGCGACGGCTCGATGGACCGGGTGATCGAGCCGGCGGCGTGGGAGCGCGCCCAGGCCGTGGCGGCGCAGGCGCTGCACGGCTTCGTCTACAAGCCGCTGAAGGACGCCATCCACTACCACGCCGCCTGGATGACGCCATACTGGAGCTACAGCCTGCCGCGCATCCGCCAGATCGGCGGCCATATCTTCTACCGCTGACTTTAGCGGCCGGCCTGAGGCTTGGTCGCAGCCGGCGCTGACGTCGGCGTCGGCTCCGGCGCGGAGAACTCGCGGCGGATGTCGCTCGCGGTAACGCGGTGGCTGGGCTTCGCGAACGGTGGCGCCACGCCGGCGACCGGACCCCACATGATCACCGCCCCGCCGACCGCGATCGCCACTCCGTAAGGCACGCCGCGCCCCCAATCGCCCTTGCCGCTCAGCGTGAACATCGCCAGAGCCCGCCGGGGCCGGGTCGCGAGGCTGACCAGTGCGACCGCGCCGCCCGAAAGCGTCGTCGCCACGACCAGCAGCGGCAGGTGGCTCATGCCGGCGAACAGGGCGATCGCCGTGAACAGCTTGGAGTCGCCGGCGCCCATGATCTTCAGCGAGTAGAGCACGATGCTGACGAGGAGCGCGATCCCGGCCGCCTCCAGCGCCGACAGCACCCCGGCGCCGCCGTTGGCGACCGCCCAGGCGGCGAACAAGCCCATGACCGCCAGCACTGTCCAGTTGGGAATGCGGCGATAGCGGACGTCGCTCACGGCGGCGACTACGAGCGCCAAGCTGACGAGGGCGGCGGCGGCGAGTTGGACGAGACTACTGGCTGGCAACCGGCGGCGCTTTCTGCCGGGCCTCGAGGGCCTTGGCGACGTCGAGGTTCTGGGCGGCGCGGGCGTAGTACTCGCCCTTGGCCTGCATGGCGCGGGTCAGCAGCGCTTCGGCCTCGGTGTAGTCGCCGCGCATCATCGCCGCGAAGCCGGCGTTGTTGAGCAGGGCGGCCTGGTCGTCCTGGGCGCCGGCCGTGGTCGCGCGGTCGTACTCGCCCTTCATCGCCATCGCGAGCCGCAGGTTGGTGCGAGCCGCGGCGAAGTCCGGCTTCTTTTCCAGGGCGGCGACGAAGTCGTCTTTCGCGGCGTCGAAACGACCTTGCAGCAAGCGCGAATAGCCGCGGTTATTGAGCACGATCGCCGCGCCGTCGGACCCGTTCATGGCGTGATCGTAGGCTGCTTCCGCCCGCGTCCAGTCCCGGCGGCGATCGTATTCTCCGGCCAGGGCGTCCCAGGCCCGCCACGCCGAGGGGTCGGCGGCGACGGCGTCCTGCAAGGCCGCCAGCGCCTCGTCGGACCGTTCGAGCATCGAGAGCGCGATGCCTTCGCACTCGAGGGCCTTGGCGCGGGTGAGGGGCACGGTGTCCGCCTGCTTCAGCACGTCGAGGGCCTCGACATAGCGGCCCCGCAGCAGGTCCAGTTCGCCCGACAACAGGAAGAGACGCGGGTCCTTGGCGCCGGACAGCAGCGTCTTGTCGAGCAGGTCGCCGGCGTCTTTCAGCCGTTGCTCGTCGATGGCGCGCTGGATCGCCGCGATCGTCGGATCGAGCGCCGTGCTGATGTCGTCGGGGTCGGGCTTCTTGGCATGCCCAAAGAATCCCGCGTCGGCATAGGTCGACGTCAGTGCGAAGGCCGCGGCGACCGCGGCCAGCAGCATTTTCCTGCCGAACATGACGCGCCCTCTGTTAGGCCGTTCTCAGCCGGCCGGATGTCCCGTGCGCCAACCGGACGCGCTCCAGCCCGCCGCGTCGGCGCCGAGCACCAGTCGCACGCCTTCGCAACGATTCTGGCAAGCGGTCATTGCGACCTTGAAGGGCAAGGTGCGCGCCAGGGCCTCCGCCGCGGGTCGCGCGGCTTCGGCGTAATCGATTTCCGTCTGCAATCTGACGACGGGCAGGCGCTGGGCCCCGGCGGGAACCGTCCAGCCCAATCGGGCCAACTCGGACCGGACAGGCTCGTCGACCCCGCTGCGTCCAGTCGCGTTGACCAGCACCAGCGGATGGCCGGTCACGAATGGCAGCGTCCTCGCGCTCGCGGTCTGCAGAGCGTCGAGCGGCAGGCGCACCACGGTTGGCGTCACGTGGATCAGGCCGCCGCCGGCTACGGACGCGGCGGGCGAGACCGGCGGCGTCAGCAGGGCCAGGGCCGGACCCGACGACGCCGGCCTCAGCTTGCCTTGCAGGAGCGCGGAATAGGCCAGGTTCTCGCGGACGATCGGCGAGTTGGGATCCAGGGCCTGCGCCTGGGCGTAAAATCGGCTCGACAGGTCGAAGCGCCCGAGCTTGTCGTAGACGACCCCGAACGCGTTCAGCACCCGGACATCGTCGCCTTTCCGGTCGCGGGCGGCCTGCAGCAGGTCGAGCGCCACGCCGTACTCACGCTGGTCGATGGCCTGCACCGCATCGGAGTAAAGGCGGTCGTCGATGCTGGCGGGAGCGGCCAGCGGCGCCTGCGGCAACGGCTTGAGGTGCGCGAACCGATGCGACTTCGGCAGCAGCGCGCACGCCCCAAGGGCGGCGAGGGCGAGGACGAGGGCAAGGCGTGCGAGTCTCATCGGAGCCTCTCAGTGATGGCCGGCTAAGGCGGGAACCAACGTACGAGACACATCGAGAATGGGGGGCAGCAACAACGCGGTCACGATCACGGGAAGGATGCACGCGACGAGCGGCAGCGTGAGCAGAACCGGGATCCGCATCGCCTTCTCCTCGGCGCGCAGGAAGCGGTGCTCGCGCATCTCGCCGGCGTAGGTGCGGAGGGTCTGGCCGATGCTGGCGCCGAGGGTCTCGGTCTGCACCAGCAGCGCGACAAAGGACTTCAGGGTGTCGACGTCGTTTCGGTCCGCCATGGCGCGCAGGGCGTCGGCCCGCGAGCGACCGGCGCGGAATTCCTGCGAGACGCGATTGAACGCCTCGGCGATCCGCGGGTGCGAGCGCTGAACGTCCTCGCCGACGCGCACGAAGGCCGCCTCGAGGCCGAGTCCGGCTTCGACGCACACCACCATCAAATCGAGGGCGTCGGGAAACTCGATCTCCAACTGCTCGCGGCGGGCGCCGGCGCGGTTGTCGACAACGGCGCGCGGCAAGATCAAGCCGATCGCGCACAGCAACAGCGCCCCCAGGATCAGCGGCAGCCCCGTCATCGGCGACGGCAACAACGGCTGGCAGAGCAGAAATGCGATCGGAAGGCCGACGGCGACGGCGAAGCGCACGATGATATACCAGACCGGCGCGGCGGGGTGGTCGAAGCCGGCCATGGATAGGTCGCGGCGCAGCTTGGTTCGATCTTTCTCCTCGCTCAGCGACGAGGAGGACTGCACCCATCGCAGGAATGGGTTCTTGACGTTCTGATCCCTGATCAGCGAGCCCGTCGGGGCCTGGGATTGCGCCACATTTGACCCCAGCCGCCGCCGCACGGTCATGAAGACATCGACGCCCCGCACCGCCGCGTAGGTGAAGACGACGACGAACGCGAAGGTGAAGACTTCGATGAGAATCTCGACCAGCGATAGGTTCATCTCGACCTCAATACTTGAAGTTGACGATACGCTGGATCATCAACCAGCCAGCGAAATACAACGCCACGATGAACGCCACCACCGGCCAGAAGACAGGGTCGGAGAACTTGTCGGTGTAGAACTTCGGCTCGATCAGGGCGAAGAACCCGACCAGCAGCAGAGGAAGCGCGCTGAGGATGTAGGCGGAGGTCCTTCCTTCGCTGGCCAACGCCTTGACCTTCAAGTCCAGGCTCGCGCGGCCGCGGATCACGGCGGCGAGCCCCTCGAGGATTTCTCCGAGGTTGCCGCCGGTCTGAGACTGGATTCCGACGCTGACGGCGAAGAAGTGAGCGTCGGAAGAGCCGGTGCGCCTGGCGAAGTTCGCGAGCGCGTCTTTGAATTCCATGCCGTAGGTCGTCTCGTCGACGATCAGGCCAAACTCGGAGCCGATGGGATCGCCCAGCTCGTTCGCGGCGAGCTGGACCGCCGATACGACCGGGTGACCGGCGCGTATGGCGCGATTGACGATGTCGAGGGCGAGGGGGAGTTGCTGCTCGAGCTTCTTGAGCCGGTTGCCGCGCTGGATGCTGACCCAGGACCATATCGCGAGACAAGAGAGACTCGCGGCCCCGAAGAGCGAGACGGCGCCATTTAGCAGGATGTCGCCGCCCTGGCTGTTCTGCAGGAAGACCAGCCCCACCACCCAGAGCGCGCCCGTGGATCCGGTCCAGAACAGGAACAGCCGCAGCGGCGTCACGCCGAGACCGGCTTGGCGAATGTAGTCGAGGGCGCGTTCGTTCAGGTCCGCCATCCGCTCGCCGCCGATGTTCGGCGCCGTCGGCCTGCGCACCAACGTCTCGTAGACGTCCTTGGGCGCCATGCCCTGTTGGAGCAGGGTGAGGCGGCGGTTGACCCGGCGCTGTCGATCGCCGGCGGACAGCACGAGGTTGCCGACGCTCTGCACGATGAGCACCACCGCCACCAGGGTGACGACAAGGATCAGCGGCAGCAAGTTGGCTGGCATCAGACTGACTTCCTTCCCGGCGCGAACATGGCGGACGAGAGCGTGACGCCGCGCGTCGCGAGCGTCTCCATGAAGCGCGGCCGTACGCCGGTAGATTCGAAGTCGCCGATTATCGTGCCATCCTTCTCACGGCCCCGGCGGCGGAAGCGGAAGATCTCCTGCATGGAGATCACGTCCTCCTCCATGCCGACAATCTCTCCGAGCGACACCAGGCGGCGGCTGCCATCCTCCATGCGTTCCACCTGGGCGACGACATTGATGGCGGATGCGATCTGTTGGCGGATCGACCGCGGCGAAACCTCCAGCCCGGCCATGCCGATCATTTGCTCCACCCGCGACAGGGCGTCCCGCGTCGAGTTGGCGTGCACCGTCGTCATAGAGCCGTCGTGGCCGGTATTCATGGCCTG
>DATJRL010000343.1:0-2949 GCA_035504785.1 Caulobacteraceae bacterium | reverse complement strand
CACGCCGCCGGTGGTGCTGAGCGGGGAGGGTCCGGCGTTCAGCGCCGGCGGCGATCTCAATGAATTCGGGACCGCGGGCGATGTCGGCGTCGCACACCTGATCCGTTCGATCCGATCGCCGGCAAGACTGGTCCATGCGCTCGAGGCGCGCATCACGGTCCGCCTGCACGGCGCCTGCATCGGCGCGGGGATCGAGGTGCCGGCGGCGGCGGCGCGGGTGACGGCCCGTCCAGACGCGTTCTTCCGACTGCCGGAGGTGTCCATGGGGCTCATTCCGGGCGCGGGCGGCACGGCCTCGATCCCGCGCCGCATCGGACGCCATCGGACGTGCTACATGGCGATCTCGGGCGCCGACATCGACCTGGCGACCGCGCTGGATTGGGGCCTGGTGGACGAGATCGAGGACGGGACGTGAGCCCCATCGCGCCCGCTCTGGAGGTTCTGGTCGCTGAAATCGCTCGGCTGACCGCGGCGCAGGGGCGGCGCGTCGACGCTGCTTCATTGGGCGTGCTGGATCGGGTCGGCCAGCTTTCGCTCGACCCACCCACCCGCATTTCACCCAATCGCGCCTGCCGGCTGATCCGCGCGGCCGACGGTTGGATCGCGATCAACCTTGCGCGGGATGACGACCGGACGCTGGTCCCCGCCTGGCTCCGGTGCGACGTCGATGGCGACCCCTGGACGGTGATCGAGGGCCGGGCCCCCGACAGGCTCTGCGCGGACCTGATCGCGGACGGCGTGATGCTAGGGCTGCCCGTGGGCAGGGTCGGGGAGGTGGTGTGCGAGACGCTGGACGCGCCGATGATCCGGATGGCGCCCGGCGCGCCGCGGCGACGCGAGGCCCCGCGCGCGGTTGATCTCTCCGCGCTGTGGGCCGGCCCGCTGTGTGGCGCGATCCTGGCCGCGATGGGCGCCTCGGTGGTCAAGATCGAGAGTTCGCGCCGACCTGACCCGACGCGCGGCTCCATGCCAGAGTTCTTCCGATATCTTAATGGGTTAAAGGACCATCTTCGTGCCGACCTGGCGGAGGCCGACGGCCAGGCGCGGCTGCGTGACGCGATCGCCGCGGCCGACGTCTTCATCACCTCCGCCCGGCCGCGCGCCTTCGCCTCGCTGGGCCTGTCGCCGGAGGCGATCTTCGCCGCCAACCCCGGACTCACCTGGGTGGCGATCACCGGGTACGGCTGCACGGGGGACCCCTCCGCGCGAGTGGCGTTCGGCGACGACGCGGCGGCGGCCGGCGGGTTAGTGCGGTGGCTGTGGGACGGCGCGCCGAATTTCCTGGGCGATGCACTGGCGGACCCGGTCACGGGTCTGGCGGCGGCGGTCGGAGCGCTGCGGGGGCTGGCTGCGGGAGGCGGAGTGATGGTCGACGTCGCCCTCGCGCGGTCGGCCGCCGCCACCGCGGCCGTCTGCGGCTGGGCGAGCGCGGCATGAGCACGGCACTTCTTCTACGCGACGTCGAGATCGCCGGCCGGGCAGGGTTCGACGTGCGTATCGAAGCGGGCCGGATCACTGAGATCGGACCTCGGCTGGCGCGGGCCGCCAACGAGATCGACGGGCGGGGCGGCGCGTTGATCCCGGGCCTCGTCGACCACCACGTCCACCTTCTCGCCCTCGCCGCCCAGGCGCGGTCGGTGAGCCTGGACGGCGTCCGCAGCCGAGCCGACTTCGAGGCGCGGATCGCGGCGGCCCTGGCCACTCGGCGTCCGGGCGATTGGCTCAGGGTCACTGGCTATCACGAGAGCCTTGCCGGAGACGTGGGCCGCGAGGCGCTGGATGCGCTCGCGCCTCGGCACCCGCTGCGCCTTCAACATCAGACAGGCTCGCTGTGGATCCTGAACAGCGCCGCCCTGGCCGCGATCGGGGCCGAGGATGGGCCGGACGTGGTGGAGCGAGACGGAGCGGGGCGACCGACCGGACGGATCTGGCGGGGGGACGCCTGGCTTCGCGGCCGGATCGGCGAAGATCCGCCCGACCTGGCCGCCGTCGGGCGCCAGCTGGCGCGATACGGCGTCACCGGCGTCACCGACGCCAGCGTGACCACGGACGCGAGCGCCGCCAGGCGGTTGGCGGACGCGCATCGAATCGGCGCGCTGCCCCAGCGCCTCATGTTGATGAGCGGCGGCGAGCTTGCCGCTCCCGACGATGACGCTTTCACGGTGGGGCCAGTGAAGGTGTTGCTGGACGATCACGACTTGCCGCCGCTCGACGACTTCGTGGCGTGGATCCGGCGGGCGCGGGGTGCGGGTCGAGCAGTCGCCGTCCACTGCGTCACCGCCGCCGAGCTCGCCGTAACCCTGGCGGCGTTCGAGACGGCCGGCGCGAAGCCCGGCGACCGTATCGAGCATGGCGGCGTCATCTCGGGGTCCGCGATCGGGCGGATAAGGGCGCTCAGCCTAGCCGTCGTCACCCAGCCCGCGTTCATCGTCGAGCGGGGCGACCGCTACGCAGCGGAGGTCGAGACGCGCGATCTGCCCGACCTCTATCGCTGCGCCAGCCTGCTGGACGCCGGCGTGCCGACGGGCGGGAGTTCCGATGCGCCGTACGCCTCGCCCGATCCTTGGCTAGGAATCGCCGCCGCCGTCGATCGGCGCACGCGTGGTGGCCAGGTCATTGGCGGCGCTGAGCGCGTTGCACCGGAGCGGGCGCTCGAACTCTACCTAGGCGCCCAGTCCGCCCCGGGCGGCGCGCCAAGGCGCGTCGAGGCTGGCGCGCCGGCTGATCTGTGCCTGCTGGCGGCGCCGCTTCGCGATGTCCTCGCCGGGCCCGGCGCCGAAAACGTCAGAGCCACAATCATCGACGGTCGCCTGATCGAGGCGGCGGATCCTCGCTAGGTCGACTGGGTCGTGTCCGGCAGCCCGAGGATGCGCTTGGAGACGATGTTGTTCTGGATCTCGGCCGAGCCGCCGTAGATCGACATCGCCTTGCCGGAGAGCCAGCCGCGGA
>DATJRL010000342.1:0-6827 GCA_035504785.1 Caulobacteraceae bacterium | reverse complement strand
GGGAGCGGGACTTTCCTTAGCAGGTGAACCTGGATTAGTTCCCAGCCAAGCCGGGAAAGGGCATCGAAGTCCGATCTGGCCTCTGAAAAAAGGATGCGCGGGAAGTCGATCCTCAGGAACGCCGAGTAGCGTCGGCGAAAGCTCGGTGAGTAGAGCACGGCATAGATATAACCAGCGATTTCTTCGGCCGTGTAATGGTGGTGATAGCGGTCGTCGACGAAGGCGCGGAAAGTCAGGGATAAGTTTTCGACGCCGCTACCTAAGCGCAGTGGAAAGACGTAATTCTGTGACTTGGTATCGCTGGAAATGAAGCAGCTCTCTGCAGGAACGTTTGACACCGCGACGTGTTGCCAAGTGGATGTGCCAATCTGCCGAGGCACAAGCAGCGAGATGTTATTCCGCCCGGCGACGTGATCGAGCAGTTCGCGCCGTGGGTAGTCCATCGTGATTGGACCGAACTCACTCCAACGCAGATCAAAAGGGCGGTAAGCAACCTGTGTGGGTGTGGATAGGACGGCTCGAGCGGCAACCCGCCTTTCGGTCAGGTCCCAATCCCGGTTGCTTTTGATGCCGTATTTGCGGGCGATTTCTGCGTCGCTCCTCGCGGGGTCTGTGAAATCGCTGAGCCTCGCCTTCATTTCGCCCGCCGTGAACGAGACGGCAAATCCATCGCGATGCGTTTGAAATCCGAGCACGTTCACGGGATAGATGTCGTTCAGGCGGAACCCGTGATCGTAGGATTCACGTGCGACAGAATCCTGACTCACAAACAATAGCAACGGTGGCGCAGGGCTCACCAGGGGCAGCGAGAGGCTCGACAAGTTTGATTCGGCGAGAACTTGGTACTTATACAAGCGCTTGCCCCACAAGTCGCCGCGCCAAACGCCTCGCTCCAAGTTACGGCCTTTAACGAAGAGACTGATCGCGACACCTTGCTCGATATCGAAGACGTTCTCGTCATTTGACCCGTCAGGTGCCCGCTCTTTTTTCTTGGCGTTACCGTGCAAATCGAGAATATAGATCTGGTCAAACGTCCGCGTCAGTGACTGGCGCATGCCGCGGAAGGTCGGGTTGTCCAGCCAAGAGTGGTTGGTGATGACGCCGACGACGCCTTCCTCGACCTCGTCCATCTTGAGCTGGGCGAAGCGGATGAATTTCACGTAGTCATCGTTCAGCCACTTGGGATTCTTCTCTCCGAGTGGTTTCTTGAACTCGCGCCCCTCCTGATCCGTCTCCACCGTGTACTTGTAGCCATCGACCGCGCGACTGATCCAATCGCCTTTGTTCTTGGAGTGCCCGGAATACGGTGGGTTTCCCGTGATCACCAGAATCGGCTGGTCCTTCACCCGCTGGGCCGCCTCGACCTCATGGCTCAACTCAGGGAGCATCAGGTCGCGCTGCGGCTCGATGGGCTCCAGCGTGTTAGTCAGGAATACCTGTAGCCGCTCGTCCCCGTGCAGTTCGTGGCGCTTGTCCTTCAGGTACTGCGACAGCTTCAGGTGTGCGATAGTGTAGGGTGCGATCAGGTATTCGAAGCCAAAGAGGTTCTTCAGCATGTGCTCGCGCACGATCTGGTCAGCGCGGCCAGCCTGAGGGCCACCGATGTTTTCGAAGATGCGTTCGAACACCTCCAGGAGGAATGTGCCGGTGCCGCAGGCGAAGTCGAGCACCGTCACCTTGCGGTGGTCGGCCAAGCCGTCGCGGATATCAAACTTGTCTTTCAGTATGTCGTCCACGGCTCGGACGATGAAGTTCACCACCGGCGGCGGCGTGTAATAGACGCCCCGACCCTTGCGCATGGCTGGGTCGTAGGCCTTCAGGAAATCCTCGTAGAAATAGACGTATGGGTCCTTCTCGAAGAGTCGATGCTCTTCCTCGTCGGCGGCGCGGACCTTGCGACTGATCGCCTTGCGCGCCCGGAACGACAGGCTCTCGTGGATGGAGGCGAGGTCAATGCCATTAACGATCGACAGCACCTCGTCGATCACCCAGCGAATCTCGCGGTACTCGGGCTCGGCCATCTCCTCCAGGAAGCGGACCAACTCGCGGATCAGGCCGAAGCTGCCGGGAATGTGCTGCCGCACATTGGTCAGGGAGATTGTCACCGTTGCGCCAGCGTTCAGCCGCGCCATGAAGAGGCCGTAGGCCAGCATCTGAGCAAAGGCGTTGGCGAACTCTCCGATCATCAGCTCGTGGAAGACCTGCTTTCGGAACACGTCGTAGAGTGCGTAGAGGCGGCCTTCGCGGTGCTCCTTGGCTTGGCGTTGCAGTTCCAGCGCGAGGAAATCGCGGAGCAGGGCGGCGCGTCGCGCCAGCGCTAACGCGAGAACCTCGGACCTGCCGATATTCTGTGGAACCGCCGTGAAGAAGCCGCGCAAGAGGCGGCTCACAGACTCGACCGCCTCCGGCTTCAGTCGGAGCTTGCCCGACAGGTCCTCCGAATGGGCCAGGCGCGCCCGCTCCGGCGGCCGATCCTTCCGGAGCCAGATGAACTCGAGGTAGTCAGTAAGGACGATATTGTCGGAGAGGGTCAGGTACTTCTTGATCTGATCCGACCGAAGAACCTTTGAGAGGTTCTCGTCTATGGTCTTGGCTTCGACGTAGCCGACGATACGGCCGCCGCGCATGACCTTGAAGTCGGGCGAGCCGGCTCCCGCCTTGTCGCGACGCGGTTCGTGCTGGACATGGGCGCCTCGCTCGCCGTCGTCGGCCGCGTCCTGGAGCAGTCGCTCAAGGGCGGAGCGGTCGGTGTGCTCGGTCTTCTCGTCGACCGGGGTGCCCGCAAGTGTGCGAAAATAAGCTTCGTAGTCGGCTGGCACGATCTCCCCCTTAGCCAACCTCGCGTTGTCAGCCTGGCAAGGCAAGAGCGTCGGCCGAAATTTCGTTCGCAGGTCCGCAGACGGGCCAACGCCGCCATCGGCGCCTTGACAAATCACCCATAGTAGCGCTACTATCGGCGCCTTTTTCGCGCTGAAGGGTGGTTCGTGCATGTCCTGCGATGTCGTCTGGCCGGATGATCCGGCGGGGTTCGTGCTGGCAAGGGGGCGGGCGGGGTTTTCGCGGGTGGAGATCGCTTCGGCGATGGGGGTGACGGTGGCGGCGCTGGAGCGGCGGGCGAACGACGATGCGGGGCTGGCCGCGGCGTTGGCGCTGGCCGAGGAGGCGGCGAAGGCCTGGTGGCTGGCGCTGCCGCGCGAGGCGATCGCGACAGGCAAGTCGCTGAACCAGGGCCTATGGCGCGAGGCGATGGCCTCTCGGTTCGGCCGCGCCGCATTGAATGCGCCGCCGAGACCCACGGTGCGCTTCGAGATCCCCGACAATGGGCGGCCGCTGCGCAAGGTTCCGGCGCGGGGCTGGTGAGGCGGGACGCCGAACGGGCAGATCCCGGATGAGTCCCGCTGCGCGGGCTCTCCGGGATGACGTTTGGAAACAGGAGACGACGATGGACGATGGGATGGCGCCGGTGCGGCGGGACGAGAACGGGCGGTTCGCGCCGGGTGGGGCCGGGCGGCCGCATGGGACGCGGAACCGGGTGTCGCGGCGGGTGGCGAACGCGATCCTGGCCGACTTCGAGGCCAACCGGGACGAGGTGCTGCCCCGGCTGCGGCGCTGGTTCCTGCCGCAGTACGTGTCGCTGATCGGCCGGCTGCTGCCGAGGGATACCGAGGCGGACGCGGCGGCGATGGATGCGGCGCAAACGGCCCGGTTGATCGAGGCCGCGCGGCTGGCGTTCGCCCGGATCGACGCCGGCGAGGGGACGCTGGCGGACCTGGAAGCGGCGCTGGCCGGCGAGGCGCCGGTCGCCGCGCCGCCGCCGCCGGGGACCGATATTATCGGCGATTATCGGTGAAAATCGCCTGGAGTTCAGCCCGGGTATCCGCGCCAGAGCCACTCCAGCGCGGCCGGCAGGGTTTGCTCAAGGACGCGGGGGTCGGCGTGGCGGCCGTCACGGGAGAGGGTGAAGCGGTAGGGATAGCCCTTGGCCGCGAGCGCCGCGGCCATGCGGCGATTGGCGAGGGGCCAGTTGTGCCAGGTCTCTTCGGGGTCGTCGGCGTGCAGGTCGTTTTCGCCGACCTCCAGCCAGATCCGCAGCGGCTTCCGCGCCGCCCCCGGGATCAGCGTCGCGTGATATTCCCAGGCGCCGCGCGGGGTCTCGGGGTCGGGCGGCGACTGCTGGTTCACGTAGGTGCCGGAATAGGAGAGGACCCGGCGATAGCGCTCCGGGTGGCGCCAGGCCATGGTGAACGCGCACGCGGCGCCGGAGCTGACCCCCATGGTCGCCCGGCCGTCCGGATCGTCGGTCAGCACGACCCCGGTCTCGGCGGTCACGCGGGGCAGCACCTCGGTCTCGATGAAGTCGCTGTAGCGGCTGGAGAGCGTGTCGTATTCCAGCCCGCGCTGGGAGCCCTGCGCGTCGCCGCCGCCATTGTCGACCAGGATCGCGATCATGGCGGGCGCGCGCCGGTCCGCGATCAGGTTGTCGAGCACGCGGGGCAGCCGGTTGAGGTACAGGTAGCCGTCCTGGGCCACGATGAAGGGCGCCGGCGTTCCGGGCTCATACTGCTGGGGCACATAGACCCATACCGTGCGGGTGTAGGGCGCCGCGACGGACTGCTCGTGGTGCTCCGCCGCGATGCGGTTGCCGAAGGCGTCGCGGCGCCGGGTGACCTCGTTCTCCAGCCGCCGGATGCCGGGATAGATCCGGCTGTCGCGCGACTCCATCACGAACGCATGGATCGCGCCGCGCGGCGTCCCCGCCCGCGGCGCGAACTCGGGCGCCGGCGTGTAGTCGGGCCCGATGACGACGTCGCCGTCGGCCAGGGAGGCGGGCTCCGCCACGTTCAGTAAGTCGCCGACGCGGTCTTGCCGCTGGCGCGCACGCGCTCCGTGAGCGCCTCGTCGGGGGCGATGGCGAAGACGCCCTGAGGGCCGACGATGCGGTGGAGCATCAGCGTTTCGAGTTCGCGCCGCTCGCGCTCGGTCATCTGGGCGGGGACGTCGCTTTCCAGCCAGCTCCGAAACGGCGCGGTCGTGTCGTAGAACGGGATGATGAAGCCGGGGGTGATCGCCTGGATCACCGCGCCCCGGGGTCGGTTGGTCCGGTTGACGCCGGCGCGGTGCCAGATGCGGGCGTCGTAGAGGATGATGGTTCCCGCCGGCGCCTCGATGACGTCGGTCTCTTCGCCGCCATAGGGCAGGCCGTGCTCGGCGCGGTGGCCCTTCTTGAAGGTCTGGTTGGCGCGGCCCCATTCGGCGGGCGGCACGGCATGGGCGCCGAAGCTGGCCAGGCAGAAGACGGTGGCGCCGTTGTCCAGCCGGAAGTCCGAGACGCAGATGTTGCGCTGGATGCCCAGCACCAGGTCGTCCGCGCCCGGCGGGACGCGATAGGCGCCGGCGGAGCGGTCGCTGCCCCACATGTAGGGGAAGTCGCCGTGCCAGCCCTGCACCGGCCGCTCGCCGTCGTCGGGGGTCAGCGCCGTGACCCCCGGAGGATGGCCGAGCTTGATGTCGTCGACGCGCAGGTACTGGCGGCAGAGCCAGAGCGACACCGGCTCGACGGTGGCGCGGGCCAGCGCCGGGCCGTCGGCGAGCTGGCGCTCGCGCGGCACGGGCCCGGCGTCCTCGTAGCCGTCGACGCCGCCCAGGCGCTGCAGCCCCTCCACGACGTCGGGGGCGAGCACGCAGGTCAGCGCCACCCAGCCGGTTTCGCGGAACGCCTGGAGATACTCGCTCGGACGCTTTTCCGGGCCGTGACCGACGGTGAAGTCCGCCGCTGGGCCCGGCGCGCCGTCCGGGCCGAGGTCGGCGCCGCCCAGGCTCAACCGCACCGAGCCGGCCTCGCGTCCCGGCCGCGCGCGCAGCGAAACCCCGGTGACCGCGTGGCGGAAGCCGTCCGCCTCGACCTCCCAAAGCGCGGCGTCGTCGACGTGGGCCTGCGTCGCCAGCGAGGTTCCATCCTGCGCCAGCCAGTCGCCGCCCGGCGCGACCAGCAGGGCGTGGTGACGCGTCGGGCGCGGGATGGCGTGGACCTTCGGATTGAACTCGGCGCCGATCATGGCGGTCTCCCTCGACTGGGCTGCCGTCGAAGCGGATCAGCGTTGGCGGCGTCCTGAGGTGACAGCAGGCGCCGCCGCCGATCAAGAGCCCTCTGGCCGGCCGTCGCCGCCCCTCGGCGGGCGCCTGCGTGCGCCTCGCGCGTTCTTCGCTTAGCAGGACTGGGCCGAGGAAGGGAGTCGCCCGTGGCGGCGCGAGGACGGACCCCGCCAGGGCGCACGGCGCTGGAGGGTCTCAGCTTCTTCATGGCCGACATGCAGGCCGGCATTGGGCCGTTCCTCGGCGTGCTTCTCCTGGCGCACGGCTGGCGGGCGGGCGCGATCGGCACGGTGATCAGCGTCGGCGCCGTGGCCGGCATGATCGCGGTCGGCCCCTGCGGCGCCCTCGTCGACGCCACCCGGCGCAAGCGCAGCTGGGTCGCCGTCGCCGGGCTGCTCAGCCTCACCGCCTCGGGCCTCGTCCTGGTCTCGCAGCAGTTCTGGGTGATCGGCGCCTCGCAGATCATCGCCTGCATCGCCGGCGCGGCGCTGGGGCCGGGCATGGTGGGCCTGACGCTGGGCGTGGCCCGCCAGTCGGGCTTCACCGCCCAGAACGGCCGCAACCAGGCCTTCAACCACGCTGGCAACCTGGCCGGCGCGGCGCTCTCGGGCGTGCTCGGCTGGCGCTTCGGCTTCGCGGCGGTGTTCTGGCTGGCGGCGGTCTTCTCCGTCCTCTCCATCGCCAGCGTCTACGCGATCCCGGGGGCGGTGATCGACGACGCCGAGGCGCGCGGC
>DATJRL010000341.1:0-3310 GCA_035504785.1 Caulobacteraceae bacterium | reverse complement strand
GCAGCGGACCGCTCAGCCGCTATCAGTCGCCGGTCGATCTTTCGCAGACCGCCTATCCCGACCGGGCGAAGGCGGATCGCAAACTGCTCACCTACACGAGCGCTCCGCAGACGGAGGACCTGCTCGTCGCCGGCAATCCGGAGGTCGATCTGACGATCGCCAGCAGCGCGCCCGACGGCATGGTGATAGCCTATCTCGAGGACGTGCTGCCAAGCGGACGCGTCGTCTACCTGAGCGAGGGCGTGCTTCGGCTCGCCGCGCGCAAGATCTCCCAGACGCAGGTCGGGGCCGACCCGCTGCACAGTTACCTTGCCGCCGACGCCACCCCGATGACGCCTGGCCGCGCCGACCAGATCAGGATCCCGCTCTCGCCGATCGCCTTCATCCTGCGCAAGGGCGAGCGCTTGAGGCTGGCGATCGCAGGCGCCGACAACGACAACCTCGAGCGCATTCCCGCCGCCGGCCCCGAAACCTTCAAGGTCCTCCGCACGCTCGCGGCGCCATCGTTCCTCGAAATCCCCGTTCAGGCGATGTCGCCGCCCGGGCCTGCCCACAGACCTTAGCAAGCCCGACTCCAGATCTGCTCAAGGGCCGTCCTGGCCACCACAGGTGGGGAGTGGACAGTCAGGTGGTTGCCAAGCCGCTTGCGGAACCCATGACGAGCGAAAGGAGGTCCGGACCCGTCCGGACCTCCTCTGTGGCGGTTTCGCCAACGGGCCGCCGAATGGCGCCCGATCAGCGCGAGGCTTCAATTAGTCGTGCGGCGTTGAGGCTGCGCCGGCGGCTGCGCCAGCGCCGCCGCCCACGGCGGCCCCAACTGCAGCGCCAGGGGCGCATCCGATCGGGATCGTCACAATACACCCGATCGCCGCGCCGATACCTGCGCCCTTCACTCCGCCCGACAAGGCGCGCGCGCCAGGATCCGAGTGCCAGCTCCCTTCCCGATCGTAATACCCACGGTCATTGTCCGGGTCGGCGAGCCAGTGCACATGCTCGTCATTTCGGTGGGCGTCATACCAATCGGAATTGTAGTAGATGATCGGCGCGTCGGGCCCATAAGCATACCTCTGGTGAACCCGCCAGCAGTCGCCGTACTGATTGCAGGCGACATAGGTCCTTTCAACTGAATCGGCGTTCGCAACCGTCGGCAGCGCCGAACTGGCGCCGAGCGCTGCAAGAAACGAACTGACTGTAAACGCAGCAGTAGCAATCTTCATGATGTTGCCTCTCCTGGCGGCGGCCCAAGGCCAGCCGGCTTGTTCGCAAAGTAACAAACGTGGCGTGAAATACTTGGTTCCACTATGGACGGAGATGAGGCGCTTAGCGACGTCAGTCCTGTGACGGAAGCCACCATTGCGGTTCCTTGGCCGCTCGGGTCGTGATCGGCCCCTCGCATTCCGCCACGACGCAGAACCCGATTGACCTGGCCGCCCTGGCGTACCTGGCTGCCCTGGCGTCATGGTTGCCTGGGGGCGCAGGCGCGCGCACATGGCGGCGGAGTGTAGGGAGGATGTGTGATGGCCGATTTCGGCGGCGACGTTGAGGCGTTTCGGGCCGACGCCCGCGCCTGGCTGTAAGCGAACTTTCCACCTGCGCTGAAGACCGAGGCCGGCCGCCGGACGGGCGAGGCGAAGCTTTGGCGCGAGCGGATGGCCGACAAGGGCTGGGGCGCGCCGACCTGGCCAAAAGCCTACGGCGGGGGCGGCCTTTCGCGTGGCGAGGCCCGCGTGCTCGCCGAAGAGATGGCGCGGATCGGCGCCTCCAATCCGATCGGCGGCCTGGGCATCATGAGCATCGGTCCGACCATCCTGGAACTCGGCACGGAGGAGCAGAAGAAGCGCCACCTGCCCGGCATCGCCCGGGGCGAAAAGGAGTGGTGCCAGGGCTACTCCGAGCCGGGCGCGGGCTCTGACCTCGCGTCCCTGCAGACCCGGTGCGAGGACGAGGGCGACCACTGGCTGGTCAATGGCCAGAAGATCTGGACCTCGGTCGCCAACCTCGCCGACTGGTGCTTCTGCCTGGTGCGGACCGACCCGGGCGCCAAGAAGCACGAGGGGATCAGCTGCCTCCTGATCGACATGAAGGACCCAGGCGTCGAGACGCGGCCGATCCGGCTCATCAACGGCGACAGCCCCTTCTGCGAAACCTTCTTCACCAACGTGAAGGCGCGCAAGGACGATATCGTCGGACCACTGAACGGCGGCTGGACGATCGCCAAGCGGCTGCTGCAGTTCGAGCGCGACGCCATCGCCGCCGGCCTCGGCGGCGGGACCCTCACCGGCCCAGCATCCCCCATGGGCGTCGAGGACTACGCCAAGGAATACATCGGTCTCGATGACCAGGGACGGCTCGCCGACGCCGACTACCGCGGCCGGCTCGCGCAGCACCGGATGGAGAGCCACGCCTTCCAACTCACCCTTCGCCGGGCGGCGGACGAGGCGAAGTCGAACCAGGGTCCCAGCAACGCCGCCGCGATCATGAAATATGCGGGCGCGAAGATCGCGCAGGATCGCGCCGAACTGATCGTCGAGGCCCTGGGCGCCGAGGGCCTCGGCTGGGAAGGCGGCGGCTTCGAGGACCACGAGTTGGCGCAGGTGCGCGGGTGGCTGCGGACGAAGGCCAACTCGATCGAGGGCGGCAGCTCAGAGATCAACTTGAACGTCGTCTCCAAGCGCGTCCTTGGCCTGCCTGACCCGAAATAGGGGCCCTCGCCGCCTGGTCTGTCAGGTGTAGGTGAACTGATCCGCCACCGTCACCGGCGAGACGCCGCCGCTGGTCGTCACGGTGACGTCGACCACCCCGCCGCCAGCAGGGCCGGGGGGTGAGATAGCGGTGATCTGGATGTCGGAGTCGACCGTGAATGCCGGCGACACCACGCCGCCGAAGGCCACCGTTGTCGCCCCGGTGAAGCCCTGGCCGGCGATGATCACGCTCGTCCCGCCCGCCGTCGGCCCGGTATCTGGCGTCAAATGCGCCACCGCCGGAATCGCCGCATAGGTGAACTCGCTTGCCGGGCTGGCCGCGGAAACACCGATCTGGGTCCGGACCGCGACCTGGACTTTCCCCACCCCCGGCGGCGCAATCGCGGTGACCACGCCGTCGGACCAGGTTTGGAAGTCGGTAGCCGGCGTCACCCCGAAGAGGACCTCATCGGCGCCCGAAAAGCCGGTCCCGCCGATCACCACCTCGGTCCCGCCCAGGTAGGGCGCTTCGGCAGGCGTGAGCTGGGTTATCGCAGGCGCGATGGCGTAGGTGAAGGTGTCCTGCGGAACGGCCGTGGCCGTTCCGATCGGGGTCGTGACGATGACGT
>DATJRL010000340.1:0-3379 GCA_035504785.1 Caulobacteraceae bacterium | reverse complement strand
ACGCCGACCCAAAGCCCTTCAGATGGACGAAGTCGGCCGACGACATCCTCGCTTCGATCGAGCGCTTCTGCTTGCGCAACGATCAAAACGATCAAACGAACTTCTGAACCAGGACACTAGCCGCTGCCGGGCTGGGCGAAGGCGGACCGCAGAAGCTCGGGCGAGGGCGCGTGCGGGCCCGCCATGTGGACGCTGAGATCGACCGGGTCGGTCGACGGATCCGTCAGCGTCACCTCGCCGCCGCGGGCGCGCCAAACTTCGACGAGCCGCGCGCCGTGCGACGCCACCCGCGCCGGCGCCCCGCATTGCCGACCGATGAGGGCTTCGACCTGGCCACGCGCGGCGGCCGCCGCCCGGTAGTCGATCTCGCTCAGGCGGCCGTCCGTGAAGAGGTAGCGGACGTCGTGCGCACGGAGCGTTGGGAGCCGCGGGTCGAGATAGAAGCTGTGACTCGACCAGGTCTCGCCGTAGCGCGCGTCGTAGGCGCAGACGACGATATGGGTCGCGCGTTCGGTCGCGGTCATGGGACGGCCGGCGATCCGCCCCGCGCTGTCGAGGGCCCAGCAGTTGGGGAAGGCGTTCGCTCCTTCGCCCGCGGGCGGATCGAGCGCCCGCCACTCGCCGATCGTCATTCCGATCACGGCGCCGTTCAGCGCCAAGGGGCGCGCGGCCGCTCCAGTCACGAGAGCCGCGAGCGCGATCGCCGCCACCGTCTGCAGCTTGGGCGCCATGGAAAAGTCCTTCGGTCCTATGTGCAATCGATGGCCCGCGGATCGGTTCCCGTATCCATCGCGAGGCCCCGGCGGTGCGGCGCTCAGCGCCTTCCGCGCGGCGGCCCCATCTGGCCCGGTTCGTAGCTCGGGCCGATGCTGAGGGCGAGGACGCGGCTCAGGGCGTTGAGGTCGCGGCCGCTCTCGGCGCTCCAGACGTTGAAGGCGTCCTGCACCGCCTGCAGGTCCTTGCGGCCGGTGGGCGGCTTGTCGATGACGCCGGCGTCGATCAGCGCGGCGGCGACGTCGCGGGTGGTGATGAAGGCCGGCTTGCCCATGCCGCGGAAGAACCGCATCGCCGTCTCGCCGGCGCAGCGGGCCGCGCGCTTCTTCATCAGCTCCAGCAGGCCCACGAAGTCGTCGTCGGGCCAGTCGGCGAAAAACCTCGCGGCCGAGCCGTGCTGCTTGGCGAGGTCGACCAGGAACTGGGCGTTGGTGCGCACGCTCGCCACCTTCTGGCCGTTGCGGATGATGCGCGTGTCCTTGAGGAGCGCGTCGAACTCCTCCTCGCTCATCGCGGCGTTGAGCGGTGGGTCGAAGGCGTGGAACGCGGCCTCGAATCCCGGCCACTTGTTCTCGATGACCCGCCAGTTGAACCCGGCGCGGAACACGCCGCGGGTCATTTCCGCCAGCCAGCGATCGTCGGGGATGGCGGCGAGCTCGGTCTTCGACTTCGGCGGCCACTCGGCGATCAGCGCCTCCAGCGCCGCTTCGCCCCCTTTGCGCTCGGCGGCCCGGGCGTAAATCTCGTCAAAGCTCTTCATGTCCCCTCCAGTGCTCCCGAGGCTGCCGGCCGGCACAGCATGCGCCGCGGGCGCAGCTAAGTATAACCGCAGAGGTCGCGGAGAAGCGCAGAGGACGCGGAGCAGCCCGGGCCCTCTGCGAAACTCTGTGCCTCCTCTGCGTACTCCGCGGTTCCCCTTGCTGACGCCTGCGGCGTCCGCGAACACGGGCAAGCACACGAGCCGCGTCAAACGGCGAGCGGGTGTTGGGAAGGTGGCCTTCGGCGACCATCTGCGTTAGAACCCGCGCCCTTCGTAGTAAGGCCCGACGATTATGACTGAGCGTTGGACGCCCGCGTCCTGGAGAAACCTGCCGGCCAAGCATGTGCCGGACGACTACCCGGACATGGCGGCATTGGCCGCGGTGGAGACCGAGCTGCGACGGATGCCGCCGCTGGTGTTCGCGGGCGAGGCGCGGCGCCTGAAGCACCTGCTCGGCCAGGTCTCGGCCGGCAAGGCGTTCCTGTTGCAGGGCGGCGACTGCGCCGAAAGCTTCAAGGAATTCAGCGCCGACAACATCCGCGACCTCTTTCGCCTGATCCTGCAGATGGCGGTGATCCTGACCTTCGCCGGCGGCAAGCCGGTGGTGAAGGTGGGACGAATGGCCGGACAGTTCGCCAAGCCGCGCTCAGCGCCGACCGAGACCATCGACGGCGTGACGCTGCCGTCCTATCGCGGCGACAACATCAACGCGACGGAGTTCACCGCTGAGGCGCGGCGGCCGGACCCCGAGCGGCTGCTCAAGGCCTACGCCCAGTCCTCGGCGACGCTGAACCTGCTGCGCGCCTTCGCCGGCGGCGGCTACGCCGACCTCTACAACATCCATCGCTGGACGCTGGGCTTTGTCGAGGGCAGTCCCCAAGGCGCGCGCTACCGCGAGTTGGCGGACAAGATCTCCGAGACCCTGACCTTCATGGCCGCGATCGGGGTCACCCCCGAGACCCAGCCGGATTTGCACCGGGTGGAGTTCTTCACCGCCCACGATGCGCTCTTGCTGGGCTATGAAGAGGCGCTGACCCGCGTCGATTCCACCTCGGGAGACTGGTACGACTGCTCGGCGCACCTGCTCTGGATCGGCGAGCGCACCCGCCAGCTCGATGGGGCGCACGTGGCGTTCTGCAAGGGGATCAAGAACCCGATCGGGGTGAAGGTTGGTCCGACCATGGAGCCGGACGACGTCCTGCGCATCGCCGAGGCTCTGAACCCGGAGGACGAGCCGGGGCGGCTGACGCTCTACGGCCGCTTCGGGTTCGACAAGATCGCGGCGCGCCTGCCGATGCTGATGAACGCGACCCGCCGCGAGGGCCGCCACGTGGTGTGGGCGATCGATCCCATGCACGGCAACACGCTGGTGGCCAATAATGGTTACAAGACAAGGCCTTTCGACCGAATTCTCTCGGAGGTCAGGAGCTTCATCGAGATCGCCGAGGCCGAGGGCGTGCACCCGGGCGGGGTCCACCTGGAAATGACCGGCCAGAACGTCACCGAGTGCCTGGGCGGGGCGCGGGCGTTGTCGGAAGGCGACCTCGCCGACCGCTACCACACCCACTGCGACCCGCGCCTGAACGGCGAGCAGGCGCTGGACCTGGCGTTCCTGGTCGCCGAGAAGCTGAAGACCGAACGCCTGGCGGGGCTAGAGGCGGCGGAGTAGGTCCCTGCGTCCTTCGAGACGCCGGCTTCGCCGGCTCCTCAGGATGACATAGAGGATAGCTTCCCAAATTGGTGAGGCGCGATGCGACCCGCATCGCGTCTCGAACCACGCAGGAAGGACGATGCCGGATATCGCCAAGTCCTTCGGTCGCCAGGCCTTCGGCGACGATCCGGCCA
>DATJRL010000339.1:0-6614 GCA_035504785.1 Caulobacteraceae bacterium | reverse complement strand
ACCGCCGCCGGCCCGGCGCGCGACACCCTGCTGCTGGTGGCGGTGGGCGCCTCGGTGATCTGCCTGTTTTTCACCACGCCCTCGCTGCCCTCGCTGCTGATCGTGGGCCCGGCCGCCATGGCCGGACCGCTCATCGCCCTGCTGTCGCATCCGGACTCGAAGGGCCTCGCGCAAACGGCCTGGGGCGCCTTTGCGCTGGCGTCGATGCTCTCGCTGGTGCTGAACCAGAACCTGCGCCGTCAGTTCGTCCTCGCCGCCGAGCGCGAGATGATGGCCCGGGAGCGCGCGCAGTCGCTGGCCGAGGCCGAACGTCTGGCGCGCTCGAAGTCGGCGCTGATCTCCACCCTGTCCCACGAGATCCGCAACGGTCTCACCGGCGTCGCTCACGTGCTGGCCGCCGCCGCCGGCCAGGGCGGCCGCGCGCAGCCGTCGCGAGAGCAGTCGGCCGCGGCCTTGACCGCCGCCAACGACCTGATCGCGGTGCTCAACGCCACGCTCGACTCCGAAACCGCGGAGTCCGGCCGCCTGATGGTGGATAGCGCCCCGTTCGACCCGGTACGGATGGTGCGCGACCTCGCCGCGCTGATCCGGCCCCAGGCGGCGGCCAAGGGCCTGGAGCTGAATGTGTTCGTCGAGGCCGAACTGGACGACCGCAACGCCGGCTCGGCGCTGGCCGACGCCACCCGCGTTCGCCAGGTGCTCGGCAACCTCCTGAGCAACGCGGTGAAGTACACCGTGCGGGGCCGCGTCGAGGCTCGGATCGAGCGTCGCGGCGACGGCAAGATCGCCATCGCCATCGCCGACACCGGCCCGGGCCTCTCGCCGGAGGAGATGCGCGAGGCGTTCGAGCCGTTCAAGCGGATCGCGCGCACCGGCGCCGGCCTGCCGGGCGCCGGGCTCGGTCTGTCGCTGTCGAAACACCTCGTCGCCCTGATGGGCGCGGAGCTGCGAGCCGAGTCGGCGGTGGGCGTCGGCAGCTGCTTCACTCTGGAGCTGCGCTACGACGCGAGCGCCCTCATCGACATCGGCGAGCCGGAGAAGGAAGAGGCGGCGACCGAAGTCGCGGGCGCGCTGAAAATCCTCATGGCCGAGGACGACGGCCTGAACGCCGCCATGCTGCGCACCATCCTCGAGCAGCTCGGCCACCAGGTGGTGCACGCCCAGAACGGCCGCCGCGCCGTCGACCTGGCGCGCGCCGTCGGGTTCGACCTGGTGATGCTCGACGCCCGCATGCCGGTGATGGACGCCCGCGAGGCCATCGGCGCCATCCGCGGTCTCGCCGAACCGGTCGGCCAGGTGCCCATCATCGTGGTGATCGGCGGCGATGCGGGCGAGGCCGGACTCTGTCTCGAAGCCGGCGCCGACGCGGTGATGCGCAAGCCCTGCACCGTTTCCGGCGTCGCCCGGGCGATCGCCGAGGCCGGCGCCTCGAAGCGCAAGCGCGCCGCGGCCGCTTGACGTCTCAGGAGCGGCGATCCAGCCCGAGTGCGCCCCGGCGTAGCAGCACCGCGAACAGGCCGCCGACGACCAGAGGGGCGATCGGCAGTCGCGCCGCGGTCGCCAAGGTGCGCGAGACCAGCGGCAGGACGAAGGCGGCGGCCATCGTCGTCTTTTCCCAATCGAGGAAGCCCGTCCGCGCGCCCTGCCGCAACATCCAGGCGAGAGGAATGGCCAGCAGGATCAGGTCGTAGTCGAGGAGGAACGGGCTGGCGAGCAGCGCCGCGACGATCATCGCCGGACCCTCCGCGCCGCTCCTGGGCGCGCGCCGGCGCAGCCAGACCAGGCCGGCCGCCGCCGCGAGCGCGACGAGGGCCTGGACGCCGTAGGCTAGCCAGAGCGGCCCGCCCCACAGGCGCAAGGCGGCGAAGGCGCTCTGCATCTTCGCATCGCCCACCAGGCGCAGCTCGAGGGCGGCGCGGGCGAGGCCGGAGTCGGCGAGGAAGCCTTGCCAGGCGGCCGGCCCAAACAGGCCCAGCGAGAGGGCCGCGAGCGCCAGGACCGTGAGGGCGGCGGCGGCGAAGGTCTTCCAGCGTCCCGCGATCGCCAGCGCCACGGGGATGATCAGTCCCAGCTGCGGTTTGTAGGCCAGCGCGCCGAGGCAGACTCCGGCGAAGATCGGACGGGTTTCCAGCCACAGCGCGCCCGCGCCGAAAAGCGCCGCGCTCAGAAAACCGTTCTGGCCATTGCCGACGTTCACCAGCACGGCCGGAAACGCGAATATCGGCATGGCGCCGAAGCGATCGCCCAGCCAGGCTCGGGTGACGCGCCAGTAGGCCGCGCCGGTGGCCAGGAGCCACGCCGCCAACGCCGGCAGATAGGGCAGCAGTCCAAACGGCGCGCAGATCATGAGGAAGATCGGCGGATAGAAGAAAGCCGCATAGCCGGTGTCGCGGCCGAAGATCGCATTCTGCACGGCGTGGTGGGCGGACACGCTGTAGACGCCGGCCGGCGCGCCGCTCAGCGTCAGACGCGCCGCGGACCAGAAACTGGTGAAGTCCGCGCCCAGCGGCCGGCCCGACGGATCGAGGCCCGAAGGCGACAGCGCGATCCAGACCCCGCCGATTACGACCGCGACCGCGAGCAGACTCCAGCCGTATGCCCGGGCGCGCTCGGCCGTCAGCCAGTCGGCCGCGCGCAGCAGGCCGAGCCGGCCGATGGGCGGAACCTCCGACGCGGGGTGCTGCGTGTTTGGCACTTCCGACTCGCCTTCGCCGTCAGGCTAGGTCGGATGGGCCAGAGAAGGCGAGCCCGCGGACCCCTTTCGGTCGGTGTGGCCTCGCAGGCCGGCGCCTAGCCCTCGTGCTCGCCGGCCGAGAGCGCGCGCAGCATCTCGGTGGAGAACATGCCGTTCGCGGCTTGCAGGGTCATGCCGACGTCGTCGACGCTCTCCGGACCCCGCAGCACCATCGCCACCGCCATCTGTTCGGCGCGCTGGCGATCGCGTTGACGCGCGGAAGCGTACTCGACGAACCCCTGCGCCTGCTGGTCGTTGGTCGCCGGAGCGACTGGAAGGCCGCCGGCGGGGGCCGCGGTGAGGTTGGCGTACACCTCGGCGACCGTCGCCGGGCGGCCGCCGCGATAGAAGATGCTTCGGTTGGCGTCCGCGGCCTCGGGAAACAATGACGCTGCGGAGGTGGTCGGCGCCGCGCGGACCGCGTCGATGAGTTTGGCCGATCCCGCCGGACCCAGCACGTGGGCGACGTAGAGCTCGCCGGCCGTCGGCTCGCGTCCGACGCGTCCGCGAAGATAGGCGGCGTGGTCGGCCGCCAACTCGCCCGCCATCAGCGCGGAGGCGTGCGGGTCGAGCCGCAGGTCCAGCACGGTCGCCCTCGCCTCGCCGCCGGACACATAGAGGCGTCCGTCGGTCCCCTGCTGGATGAGGTTCGAGTAGCGGGCGTAGCCATATTTCGCGCCGTGCTGCTTGAGCGTCGAGAGCCAGGTTTGCTCGGTGAATTGGAAGAGTCCGGTCGCGGAAGACGTTCGCGCCCTGGCGTTGGGGTTGTAGCCGCTCTCGCGCCGCGCCGCGCCCATGAGGAAGCCGAAGTCGACGCCGGTGGCGCTGGAGGCGCGTTGGATGGCCGCCTCCACCACCCCACGGATCTGTTCCACCGACATGCGCCCAGTGGTGAAGATTCATGGTTAACCGGGCCTTAAGACGCTCCGCCGGAGACGCCGCTCCGCCCCCCTCGGCGCCTGTCGGGACGCATTCTGCTCGCCAACGGGCCGGACGCCGCCCGCAATCCGGAAGCGACGCCGGGAAGATCGGGAAAAGCGTCCATACCTCGAGCTCGGCCGTCGCAGACAATATGCCCTTACGTCAACCGGGCCCGCAGGGGCCGAGGGAGCCCGCCATGGTCATCGTCCAGACCGCCACGCCGGATCTCGTCCACGCGATCCGCACGACCGACCTCGAGCACCGCAAGATTTCCCGCGCCTTCGCCGTCTCGATCGCCGGCGCGATCGGCGCCCACGTGCTGCTGGGCGCCTACCTCTACGAGCTGAAATACGCGCCGCTCGCGCCGCCCGCCGCGACCCCGTCCCCGACAATCGACGTGGTCGCCGCACCGCCGCCGGCGCACCCGAAGCCGCAACCGCAAACCAAGGCGTTGCGGACCCTGGCGCCGCGTCCGTCGCCGACCCCGGTCGCGCCGGCGGTGGCCGACCTGCCGATACAGCCTATCTCCACCATCCACGCGGACACCTCCGACTTCGCGCCGCTTCCGGGCATGGAAGAGCCGTCGCGGGACAGCGGGCCGCCCACGCCGCCCCGGCTCACGTCGCCCGACTGGGTGTCCGTGCCCGGGCCGCGCGAGTTCTCGCGCTTCTATCCGCAACCGGCGATGGACCGGACCGCTTCGGGCCAGGTCACGCTCAGCTGCATAGTCGCGGCCAGCGGCGCCGTCCGTAACTGCGTGGTCGCGGCGGAGACGCCGAAGGGACTGGGCTTCGGCGAGGCCGCCACGCTGCTCGCGCCGTACTTCCGCATGAAGCCGCAAACGCGCGACGGCGCGCCGGTGGACGGCGCCAGCGTGACCATCCCGATCCGCTTCAGCCTAGCGGAGTGACCGGCTCGCACCCTTGTCGGGGACCGCGCCGACACCTGCTCCCCCTGGCCCTGGAGGAGACGGTCGCCGGTCCAGTCGCGCGGGGTCGAAGAGGGCGGCGGCTGGGCCGCGCGGTCGCCCCTCCGTCAGGTCCAGCACGAGCTCCGCGATCAGCGGCGCCAGGAGCCAGCCGTTCCGCCGCGCGCCCACCGCCAGCTGGACGCCCGGGCGGGCGGCCCAGCCCACCAGCGGGAGACCGTCCGCCGTCGCCGCGCGCACCCCGGTCTCGGCGCGCCACGCCAGGTTCGCGGCGCCGGGCCAGAGGCGCTCGGCCCGGGCGATCAGGTCGTTCACCACCGCCGGGTCGATCCGCCGGTCGGCGCGGCCGGCCTCCATCGAGGCTCCGAGGACGAGCTCCCCACGTCCGCGGCACAGATAGACGCCCTCGCCCCTGACGACCGGCCCCGGGCCGTCGGCCGCAGGCGCACGAAGGATGTGGCCCTTGATCGGCGTCAGCGCACCCAACTCCGGCGCCACCGCCGCGAGACCCTGGTCGGCGCCGGTGGCGCAGACCAGCAGCTCGACGGACATCGCCTCGATCGCGCCCAAGCTCGTGGGTTCGAAGGTCACGCCGGCCGCGGCGCCGGCGCTTCTGAGGGCGGCCAACGCTGCGCGGGGTTCGATGCGCCAGTCGTCGGGGGTGAACACGCCGACAGCTCCGGGCGCGGCGCCGGGGGCCCTGTCGCCGACCATCCCCGGACCTAGCGTTTCGAGCGTGGCGCCGAACCTCCGCATGCGATCGGCCCACGCCGCCGCCTGCGTCGGCGTCCCCAACGCCAGCGCGCCGCTGCGATCGAGCCCGAGCCCGATCGATCGAGCGAGCGCCAGCCAGCCGTCGCGCGCGGTTTTCAGAAGCTCGAACTGCCCGTGGGCGCCTTCATCGAAGAGCGTCTCGAACGCGGGCGCCAACATGCCCGCGGCCACGCCGGAGGCGTTATCGCCCGAGACGGCGGGATCGAAGAGCCGCACCCGATGACCGGCGCGCGCCAGCGTCAGGGCGATCGTCGACCCGACCGCTCCGGCGCCCGCCACGACGATGTCCGCCTTCCGACCCATCGGGCCTTGCAAGCCGGTCCTGGGCGCCGGGTCAAGAACCGGTCGGGCCCCAAGGCGCCGCGCGCCGCGAAACGTCGGCGCCGTCCGGCCAATGACGACTTGGCGCCTAGACTAAGTCGTTCCGATGAGTGGAATAGCCTGGTCGACGAAAGAGTGTTACCAGCGGCAACACTTGCGTGGGCGCGACCTCGTTTGCTCTGTCACGCTGGCGTTCGTCCTCGCGTACCGACACACTAGCTTCACGGCGCAATCGGAGTTAGTAGGCGTTGGAAGTTCATCCTGCGGAGACTCGATCAGATGGCAATGACGCGTGAAGGTCCCGACCCGATCGACGTTGCGGTTGGCGCGCGTATCCGCATCCGCCGCCGCTGGTTGGGCTTCTCGCAGACCCAGCTCGCGAACGCGCTGGGGATCACCTTTCAGCAGGTTCAGAAGTACGAGCGCGGCGCCAATCGGGTTTCCGCCTCGATGCTGGTCAAGATCGCCGCCAAGCTCGAGACCACCGTCGCCGCCTTGGTGGGCGAGGACGGCCAGGCGCCGGTGGAAGCCGTCGTCTACGCGCAGTTGGCCACGCCTGGCGCCACGGAGTTGCTGGCGGCGTACGCCGGCATCGCGGACGGCGAAGCGCGGCGCGCGCTCCTGACCATCACCCAAGGCCTCGCGCCCGCCCGCAAAGCCAAGGCCGCCTGACGCCGCTCGCGGCCGCTCAGCCGATCGCGGATTGCAACAGCTCCAGCGCGGCGTGGGCGAACGCATCCATGTTCGTCGCGCGGTCGGAGGCGCCCGTTTCCAGCGTCAGCGCCATCTCCACCGGACCGGACACGGCCAGGCAGCTGTGACCGGCCGGGTCTCCGTAGCCGTTGCCCGCGGGGCCGGCCGCGCCGGTCTCCGAGAGCCCCCAGGTAGCGCCGAGGTTCTCGCGCACGGTCCGGGCCAACAGCAATGCGTAGGGCT
>DATJRL010000338.1:0-6256 GCA_035504785.1 Caulobacteraceae bacterium | reverse complement strand
GGCTTCAGGTCGGTGATGGCTTCGGTAGTCACGCCGACGCTTCCACTTCGAGCCGCAGCTCGCTCAGCCGCGCCACCAACTCGTCCGCGGTGATGCGGCAAAGGTTCCCGCCGGCGAAGAAGCGATCCGCGGTCACCTCTCGAATCGCCCAGGGGGGAAATGTCACCGCCCGAATCGCTGCGGCCGAGTCAGCCTCTTTTTCACAGAGCACGAGGCCGGTCAGCGCGCCCTCGAAGACATCGACGCTGAAAGGCCGACCGTCATGGACGACGCGGTAGCGGCGCTTCACCAGCGGCAAGCCCGGCAGCGCGGCCAGCGCGCCGTGCTCCGACTCAGTCAGGTAGATGTTGACGATCGGGGCCGAGCACGGATCGTCCGATCCGTATTTCTTGCAGAGCTTGAACTCTTGCGGCTGGCCGTCCGCGTGGGTGATCCGTCGCAGGCGCAGCCGGCCCTCGAGGTAGCGATCTTCGATCAGCCGGGCCGGCGCGCCGCTCAGGTCCGGCGGATCCAGCACCAGGAAGCGGCGCTCGTTTTCCAGCAGCGCGTATTTCGGCATGGGCATCGCGTCCTCCCGCGCCCGCTCACATGCCGTGGGTGATGCGGCGCTCATTGCTTCGCTTCAGGTTGCGGTAGCGAGCGAGCGCCCAGAGCGGGAAGAACTTCGAGTAGCCGTGGTAGCGCAGGTAGAACACCCGCGGGAACCCGCCGCCGGTGTAGTGGTCCTCCGGCCAGAACCCGTCGGCGCTTTGACGTGCTTGAAGCCAGGCGACGCCGCGCGCTACCGCCGGGTGATCGGATTCGCCGGCCGCCATCAGACCTAGCAGCGCCCACGCAGTCTGGGAGGCGCCGGATGGGTGGGGCTGGTGGCCGGCGTAATCCAGCCGGTAGCTGTCACAGGTTTCGCCCCAGCCGCCGTCGGGGTTCTGGATCGCGATCAGCCAGTCGGCCGCCTTGCGCACCATCGGCGTTTCGGCGGCGAGGCCGGCGGCGTTGAGCGCGCAGAGGGCCGACCAGGTCCCATAGATGTAGTTCACGCCCCAGCGGCCGAACCAGCTCCCGTCCGCGAGCTGCTCGCGCTCGAGGTAATCAAGGGCGGCTTTCATCCGATCACTGTCGATTGGCTCGCCCAGCTGGGCCAGCATCGAGACGCAGCGGGCCGCAACATCCACCGAGGGCGGATCGAGCAGCGCGCCGTGATCCGCGAAGGGGATATTATTGAGGTAATAGAAGGTGTTGTCGGCGTCGAAGGCGGCCCAGCCGCCGTTGCGGCTCTGCAAGCCTTCCACCCACTCGCGGCCGCGGTCGATCGGCATATCGTAGGCGTCGTCCCCCGCGCGACGCCGCGCCCGATCCATCGCCATCACCACCACCGCGGTGTCGTCGAGGTCAGGGTAATGCGGGTTGGCGTACTGGAACGCCCAGCCGCCCGGCCGCACGCCCGGCCGCGCCTCGGCCCAGTCGCCCACGACATCCAGCTCCTGCAACGGCTTCAGCCACTCCAGCCCCCGGTCCGCCGCCGCCTCCGCCTCAGGCAGACCTGCCTCCATCAGCGCATGGGCGATCAGGGCCGTGTCCCACACCGGCGAGAAGCAGGGCTGGCAATAGGCCTCGTCATCCTTGATTACGAGCAGCTTCTCGACCGCCCCGCGCGCGGTCCTGCGGAACAGGTGGTCTTCCGGCAAGCCCAGCGCCGCGTACATCATCACGCTGTTGACCATGGCCGGGAAGATGCCGCCCAGCCCGTCCTCGCCGTTCAGCCGCTCGCCGACGAACTCGACCGCCGATTCCATCGCGCGCTGCTGGTTGCGCTTCGGGAACCAGGGCTTGGCGACGCGAAGCGCCCGGTCGAGGGCGAAAAAGACGCTGGCCCAAGGTTCCTTCTGGTGCGCGCCGCGCGCCAGCCTGGTGATGGTCAGCGGCGGCTCCAGGAACAGTTCGTCGATGGTGACGCCACGCGGGTTCTTCGCTCGCGGCTGCAGCTTGCGAAGCACCAGCAGAGGCACGATCACGGTTCGCGCCCAGTAGGAGATCTTAGAGAGGTGGATCGGGAACCACGTCGGCAGCAGCATGATCTCCACCGGCATCTCCGGCACGGCGCGCCAGGAGAGGATGCCGAAGAGCGCCAGCAGGATGCGGGTGAAGACGTTGCAGGCCCCGGCGCCGCCGGCCGCAAGCAGCGCCTCGCGGGCCCGGGCCATGTGCGGGGCGGCCGGGTCGTCGCCGATCATCTTCAGCGCGAAATAGGCTTTCACGGTCGCCGAGACGTCGAGGACGCCGCCGTGATAGAGCGGCCAGCCGCCATGCTCGCCCTGGATGCGGCGCAGGTAGACGCCGATCTTCCGCTCCAGCTCAAGGTTCGGCGTCTCGCCCAGGTAGTGGACGAAAAGCACGTATTCGGCCGGAATCGTGCAGTCGGCCTCCAGCTCGAACACCCAGTGACCGTCGGGTTGCTGCAGCTTCAGCAGCGAGTCGGCGGCACGGCCCACGGCGCGCTCCAGCGCCATGAGTTCGCTAGCGCCGCTCAGGCCGCTCTTCAGTCCCGCGTCATCCATGCGTCACCGTCACGACAAGACAATCTCGGCCGCTTTGTGGCCCGACCGGATCGCACCCTCGATGGTGGCGGGCAGGCCCGTATCGGTCCAATCGCCGGCCAGCACAAGGTTGCGCCAACGGGTGCGGGCGGGCGGCCGCTTCTTCACCTGCTCCGGGGTCGCCGCGAAGGTGGCGCGCCGCTCCTTGACGATCTGCCAGGGCGGCAAGTCGGGACCGAGGCCATAGACCTCCGCCACGTCCTTCCAGAGCGCCGCCGCCATCTCCTCGCGCGGCTTATCGACCACTGCGTCGGCGCCGCTGATCGTGGTCGAGATCCGTCCGTCGAAGGCGAACACCCACTGCGCCGCGCCGCCGATCACGCCCACGATCCTCGGCGCGCCGGGCGGCGGCGCGATGCGGAAGTGGCCGTTGACGACGGCGCGGAAGGCGTCGGGCGCGGTCACGCCGGGCAGCAGCGTGGGCGTGATCCAGGCCGGCGTCGCGACGATCACCCGGTCTTCGGCCTCGAGCATGATGGTCTCGCCGCCTAGCCTCAGCTGAGTCGCGCGGGCATCCTCCGTATCGATCGCCTCGACCCGCCGGCCAATCCGGACCTCGGCGCCCTGCTCGGCCAGATAGGCGAGGGCGGGGGCGATGAACGCGGCGTCCAGGCTGGGATCGGCGATGCGTGGCGCGTAGGCTCGGCCGCCGACCGCCAAGGTCTCCCGCACGATCGCCGCGGCAAGTTCCGCCGAGGCGTGGCTGGCCTCGGTATTCAGCGCCGCCAGCATCAGCGGCTCGATCAGCCGCTCCCAGAGCGCCCCCTCGCAACGGATCACGTCGCGGAGCCGCTTGTCGCCCTGAGGGGGCATGAGCTTGACCAGCGCCAGATAGTCGGCGGCCCGGGTGCCCGGAACCCGCCGGCTGCTGTCGAACACCCACCAGGCGATCGGCCCCGGATTGGGCCGCAGCGTCCAGCGCCGACCGTCGCGCGCGTCGCAGAAGTTGAAGACGGCCTCCCGGGGCCCTGCCAGCCGGCCGACGGTTCCCAGCGCGCGCAGATAGTCGTGGGTCGCGTGATTGCCGGACAGCACCAAGTGGTTGCCGTTGTCGATCAGCATGCCCAGGCTGGGATCTTCGTACGAGCGGCAACGCCCGCCGGCCTGGCCCGCGCCCTCGATCAGCACCACCTGCCGGCCGCGTCCCGCCAGCCTCACGGCGGCCGAGAGACCGGCGAGCCCGGCCCCGATCACATAGATCTTGCCGGTCATCAGTCGACGAGGCCGTGGCGCAGCACGATCCAGAGCAGCCGGGTCTTAGGAAGCGAGATGCGGTGGCGCGGCGCCGCCCAGCCGGCCTTTTCCATCGCCGACAGGATGGCCGAGTAGACCTCGCGCATCAGCCGCGGCGACCGAATGCGGCCGGCGGGCCGGGCCTTCAGCACCTTGTCGGCCTCGGCGTAGTGCCCGTGGGCTTTCGCGGCCACCCAGCGGCAGGCGATGTCGAGACGCGGATCGGCCACGACCTCGTGCGGTTCGCGGGTCTCGATGCCGGCGGCGTCGAGGGCTTCGGCCGGCAAATAGAGCCGGCCCATGTCGGCGTCCTCGTCCAGGTCGCGCAAGATGTTGGTCAGCTGGAGCGCCCGGCCGAGATGATGCGCCAGCTGCGCCCCGGGCGCCTCGTCCATGCCGAAGATGCGCACCGATAGCCGCCCGACGGCGCTGGCGACGCGATCGCAATAGAGGTCGAGATCGGAATAGGCAGGCCCGCGGATCGGCGCGCCGACGTCCATCTCCATCCCGTCGACGATGGCGAGGAAGTCGCGCTGCTTCAGCCCGAAGCGCCGCACCGGCTCCAGCAGGTAGTCGGCCCGCGCCGGCGGCGATCCGGCATAGAGGGCGGCGAGGTCGTCACGCCACTCCGCGAGCTCCTTGCGGCGCTGCTCCTCGGACGGTCCGGGTTCGTCCGCGATGTCGTCGACCACCCGGCAGAAGCCGTAGATCGCGAACATGGCCGACCGTTCGGCCGGCGGCAGCAGACGCATGGCGGCATAAAACGAGCTGCCCGAAGCCTGCTGCTCGGTGCTGGGCTGGCTGGGCGCGGTCTCGGCGACGGAGGTCATCCGCGCGCTTATGGCCCCGCTTTGCGCAGATTCCGAGGGCTGATCCGCTCCCCGATCGTTCGCCCCACCCCCAAGATGCCGACTCCAGCGGCCTCCCAGCCTCGGTGATGCATCCGTTGCGACAGCGGATCGCGGGTCATCAGGCGATGGACCAGGCTCTCGGCGAGACGTTGGATCACGCCCACTTCCATGGCGAGACGGAAGTCGCGGATCTGCCCGGCGAAGGGCCGGGCGGCGCGCAGCAGTTCCTGCGTTCGCCAGGTCAGGGCGCGGATGGCGGCGAGCAATGCGCGATGCGAGCCCTCCGCGTCGAGCATCTCGACGCGGGCGTCGAGGGCCGCAAGCACATCCCTGGGCAGGTACACCCGGTCGAGATCGCGGTAGTCCTTCTTGCAGTCCTGCAAGTGGTTGATCACCTGCAGCGCGGCGCAGAGCGCGTCCGACGCGGGCCAGATGGCGCGGTCCTCGCCGTGCACGTCGAGCACGAACCGCCCCACCGGCGCCGCGGAGTAGCGGCAGTAGTCCATCAACTCGTCCCAGGTCTCGTAGCGACGTTTGCTGACGTCGCGTCGAAACGCCTCCAGCAGATCGAGCATGTGCAGCGGCGACAGGGCGCGCTCGGCGAGCGCCTGGCGCAGCGCCACCGCCTCCGGCGAAGCCGCGCTCTGACCCATCAGCGAGGTCTCGATTTCGGCCAGCCGAGCCAGCTTCTCCTTGGCGCTTGCGCTGGGATGATCGGCGATGTCGTCGGCAAGGCGCGCAACCCGGTAGAAGGCGAGGATCGGCGGCCGATATTTCGCTGCGATCAGGTGCGAGGCGACAGGGAAGTTCTCGTCGGTATGGCCCTTGCCCGAGGCGAGACCGGCGGCGCCGGTGACGTCGTTCATGGCTGCGAGGCCAGGGCCTGTGAACGGCCTTTCCACATGCCGCCCCGGCCGCGCCAGACCTGCACCGCCGATTGCACGGTGAAGAGCGCATAGAACGCGCCGATCAGCGGCAGGGCGAGGCCCCAGAGAGGCGAGACCCGGTAGTAGCGAAGCATCGGCTGGAAGGCTGCGGCCATGAGCGTCCATGTCGCCAAGCCTAACCAGCGTGCGAGGCCTTGCCCGGTGACGGAGAGGATCGGCCCAGCCAGATAGATCAGCGCCATGCCCGCCAGCGTGCCTGAAAGCAGCCACGGAGAATAGCGCAGCTGTGCGTAAGCCGAGCGCGACACCATGCGGCCGATCTCGCCGAGCGTCCGGTAGGGGCGAAGGCTGACGGACGTGCGAGTGAGCCCGATCCAGATTGGGCCGACGGCCTTCAGCCGCGCGCCCAGGGCGCAGTCGTCGATGATCTCGGCGCGGATCGACGCCAGGCCGCCGGCCGCCTCCAACGCGTCCCGTCGCACCAGCATGCAGCCGCCGGCCGCCGCGGCGACCCGATGGCGCGGATCGTTCACCCGGCCGAATGGGAACAGCATGTCGAAGAAGAACACGAACGCCGGGATCAGCAGCCGCTCCGGCCAGGTTCCCGTCTGCAGCCGCGCCATCAGCGAGACCAGCACGAGACGCTCCGCCTCCGCCCGCGCCACCAGCCGGCGCAGGGTAAGCGGGTCGT
>DATJRL010000337.1:0-11720 GCA_035504785.1 Caulobacteraceae bacterium | reverse complement strand
GGCTTCCAAGCGATTCCATAGCCGGGGATCAGCGCCGACATCGCCAGCTGCAGCGCCGGGTTGCCGTGGGGGGTCATCGCGCCGTCGAAGAAGGCGCCTTCGTCATTAGCGTGGACCTGCATCCGCACCATGTCGAAATAGAAAGGCGCGGCGGCGCTCGCCTGAACGATCTTGGCCAGAGGATAGTCCCGGTTCGGCACCGTGTCGGGGTGGTCCGGACTGCCGTTCCAGTACTTGGCGTGCGGGCAGTTGGTCAGCACCCAGCAAGACGCCGTGTCGACGCGCTTGGCCACCGCCGCGAAGCCGGTCCGCCAATTGGCCGTGCCCAGCGTGACGTCGCCAAGCTCTTCGCGGATCACCTCTTCCAGCTTCTTCGGATCGAACTTCGACTGGATCAGCATGAAGCGCGGCAGGACGCCGCCGCCGAACACCCGCGGTCCTAGCGTCCAGTAGAGCTGCCGCAGGTAGGCGGTGTCGCGCCCCAGAGCCAAGCCGGCGGCGATGATCGCGCCGGTGGAGGTGCCCCCGATCAGGTCGAAGTAGTCGGCCAGCACCAGTTTGTCGTCGCCGTACTTGCGCCGCAACGCCGCTTCCAACTCCGACAGCAGCCCGACGGCGAGCGCGCCGCGCATGCCTCCGCCGTCGATGGCCAGGATGCGGCGGGGACCCTGCTTCGGGCTGTAAGGCTGGCGCTCGCGTCGCAGATCTTCGGAGGTCTCTGGCATCGCGACCCACCCTAGCCGGCCGCCGGCCTCTCGGTAAATTGCTTCGGCGTCCGTTGACCTCGCATCGAGTCGCCGGCACGTACGGCCATGGCGCTGAAACTCTATGGGTCGCCCCGCTCCCGCTCGATGCGGGTGCTCTGGATGTTGACCGAGTTGCGGCTCGAGTTCGAACACGTCCCGCTCGCGTTCGACGACCCGACCCTGAAATCGCCCGAGTTCTTGGCGCTGAACCCGGCGGGCGCGATTCCGACCCTGGTCGACGATGGCTTCGCGCTGTCGGAGTCGCTGGCGATCAACCTCTACCTGGCGCGCAAGTACGGCGCCGAGCCGCTGGGCGTGGCGACCTTGGAGGACGAGGCCCGCGCCTGGCGGTGGACGATTTGGGCCCAGGGCCATCTGGAGCCGTGGGTGATGCGCGACGCCTTGCTGGCGGACTTGCGGGCCGCGATGGCGCCGCGGGCGCCTGCGGTGGTCGCGGCCGGCCTGGCGACGCTGGAACGGGCGCTGGCCGGCGAACCGTGGCTGCGCGGGCCGGCCTTCGGCGTCGCCGACCTCAACATCGCCGCGGTGCTCTCGCCCTCGCGCGCCGCCAACCTGGATCTCGCCGCCTTTCCCGCGGTCCGCGGCTGGGTCGCCCGCTGCTACGCCCGTCCGGCCGCGATCGAAACGCGCCGGCGCTTCGCCTCTTGACAGACATAATCACTACAAGTAACATGCCTGCCGCGCCGCTCGCGCTAGACCGTGTGCGCTGCGATCGGAGATTACCAGAAGTGTTCCATACAAGACGACGACTCGAGCCACGTCTCGCACGCCGCCGCCGCCGCCGGGGACCGATATCATCGGCGATTATCGGTGAAAATCGCCTGGAGTCCGGGCTGTAGTGCCGGCCCGCAATCTCCGCTAATCAGCCCGGCATGAACCGCCGCCCCGTACCGTTCGATCTCGGGCCCGTGCATTTCGTCGGCATCGGCGGCATCGGCATGAGCGCGATCGCCGAAATCATGCTGCGCACCGGCTACCAGGTCCAGGGCTCGGACGCCAGGGCCAGCGCCAACACCGAGCGGCTGGAAAAGCTGGGCGCCAAGATCTTCGTCGGCCACGATGCGGCCCACATCGAGGGCGCCTCGGCGGTGGTCTACACGAGCGCGGTCAAGGCCGAGAACCCGGAGCTGGCGGCCGCGCGCGGCCGCCGCATCCCGCTCGTCCGCCGCGCCGAGATGCTGGCCGAACTCATGCGCCTGCAGCACTCGGTGGCCGTCGGCGGCACGCACGGCAAGACCACCACCACTTCGATGATCGCCGCCATCCTCGACGCCGCCGGCTTCGATCCCACCGTGGTCAACGGCGGCATCATCAACGCCTACGGGGCCAACGCGAAGGTGGGGGAGGGCGACTGGATCGTGGTCGAGGCCGACGAGAGCGACGGCACCTTCCTGCGCCTTCGTCCCACCGTCGCCGTCGTCACCAACATCGACCCCGAGCATCTCGACTACTACGAGACCTTCGAGGCGGTGAAGAAGGCCTTCCAGGGCTTCGTCGCCTCCCTTCCGTTCTACGGCTTCGCCGCCGTCTGCATCGACGATCCGGACGTTCAGGAGATGGCCGCCAGCGTCGAGAACCGCCGCCTGATCACCTACGGGACCAATCCCCAGGCCGAGATCCGGGCGATGAACATCGGCATGGGCGCCGAGGGCTCGACCTTCGATGTGCTGATCACGGCCCCCGACGACGAAGCGACCACCGTGCTGGGCGAGATCACCCTGCCGATGGCCGGCCAGCACAACGTGCTGAATGCGCTCGCCGCCATCGCCATCGGCCGCGAACTCGGCGCGACGGAGAAGGCGATCCGCAAGGGTCTGGCAGGCTTCGGCGGCGTGCGCCGGCGTTTCACCTTCACCGGCCAGGCGCACGGGGTGAAGGTAGTCGACGACTACGGCCACCATCCCGTCGAAATCGCCAACGTGCTGAAAGCCGCGCGAGCGGTCACCAACGGCCGGGTGATCGCGGTGGTGCAGCCGCACCGCTACTCTCGCCTGCACGACCTCTTCCAGGAGTTCTGCCGCTGCTTCAACGACGCCGACGTGGTGATCGTGGCCGACGTCTATGCGGCCGGCGAGACGCCGCTGATGGGCGTCGACCGCGACGCCCTGGTCGAGGGCCTGCGCCGGCATGGCCATCGCCGCGTGCTGGCGCTGGAGAGCCCGGCCGATCTGCCGGCGATGATCGCGGCCGAGGCCAGAGAAGGCGACCTCGTGGTCTGCCTCGGCGCCGGCGACATCACCGCCTGGGCCCAAGCTCTGCCGTCGCAGCTCGAGGCGCTGGCGTGAGTCCCTCGGCGAGCTGGAAGGATCACATCCCCACAGTCCGCGGCCGCATCCTGCGCGGCGAGCCGCTGGCGCCCTTCACCTGGTTCCGCGTCGGCGGCCCGGCCGAGGTGCTGTTCCTGCCGGCCGACGAAAACGACCTCGCCGGCTTCCTCGCCGCCCTGCCGCCGGAAGTCCCGGTGACCGTGCTCGGCGTCGGCTCCAACGTCATCGTCCGCGACGGCGGCGTCGAGGGCGTGGTGATCCGCCTCGGGGGCCGCGGCTTCGGCGACGTCCACATCGAGGCCCCGACCTGGCAGGTGGCCGCCGGCGCGGCCGCGCTCGACGCGATGGTGGCGCGCGCCGCGGCGAAGGCCGGCGTCGCCGGCCTGGAGTTCTACGCCGGCATCCCCGGTTCGATCGGCGGCGCGATCACGATGAACGCCGGCTGCTATGGGTCGGAGACCAAGGACGTGCTGCAGGTGGCCTGGGGCGTCACGCGGCAGGGCGAGACCAAGGCCTTCAGCCTCGCCGACCTCGGCTATTCCTATCGCCACAGCGCCGTGCCCGAGGGCGAGATGATCTGGACCGGCGCCGTGTTCCAGGGCGCGCGCGGCGACCCGGAGACCATCCAGGCGCGCATGGACGAGATCACCGCCAAGCGCGAGACCACCCAGCCGATCCGCGAGAAGACCGGCGGCTCCACGTTCAAGAATCCCGCCGGCGACAGCGCCTGGCGCCTCGTCGACGCCGCCGGCTGGCGCGGCCGGCCCTATGGCGGCGCGATGTTCTCGCCGCTCCACGCCAACTTCATGCTCAACACCGGCGAGGCGACCGCCGCCGACCTCGAGGGCCTTGGCGAGACCGTTCGCGAGGCGGTGGCCAAGCAGACGGGCGTCACGCTGGAGTGGGAAATCAAGCGGATCGGGAAGCCGGCGTGATCCGGGGGTCCGCCGCGCGGATCGTGCGCGTGGTCGCGGTGCTGTCCGCCATGACCCTGGCGGCCGCGGCGCTCGCCGCCTGCAAGCCCCAGCACCATCGCCCTCCGTGCCCGCCCGGCGCGCTCTGCCTCGCCTACGGCAACGGCGCCGAGCCGACCACCCTCGACCCCGCCCACATCGACGGGACCTGGGAGACCACGATCGTCAGCCAGCTCCTGGTCGGCCTCACCGAGCGGGCGGCCGACGGCCACGTGGAGCCAGCGCTCG
The DNA here is from genome assembly GCA_035504785.1 of Caulobacteraceae bacterium. Lineage (GTDB taxonomy): Bacteria > Pseudomonadota > Alphaproteobacteria > Caulobacterales > Caulobacteraceae > Acaudatibacter. The sequence continues at coordinate 7,484 of DATJRL010000337.1, read as the reverse complement.
CCAGGTCTTGGGAGACCAGCGCCGACGGCCTGACCTGGACCTTCCACCTGCGCGACGCCCGGTGGTCCGACGGCGAGCCGGTCACCGCCGACGACTTCGTCTACGCCATGCATCGCGAACTCGACCCGAAGACCGCGTCGGCGTCGGCCTTCCTGCTCTACGCGATCGTCAAGAACGCGGAGGCGGTCAACAGCGGCAAGCTGCCGGCGAGCGCGGCCGGGATCGAGGCGCCGGACGCCCACACCCTGGTGCTCCACCTCGAGCACCCCTGGCCGAATTTGGCCGACTACCTCACCGGGCGAACCTTCTGGCCCGTGCCGCGCCACGTCGTGCAGCGCTGGGGCGACGCCTGGACCAAGCCCGAGCACTACGTCACCGACGGCCCCTACACGCTGGTGGCCTGGCGGCTCGGCGACGCCGTGGTGCTGCGCAAGAGCCCCACTTACTGGCAGGCGGAGCGCGTCTGCTACGACGAGATCGACTTCAACCCGACCACCGACGCCACCACCAACGAACGCAGCGAACGGGCCGGCGATCTCGACGTCTCCACCACCGTCCAGTCGAACCGCGTCCATTTCCTGGAACGCTCGGCGCTGGCCAGCTATCTGCGGCTCGCGCCGGAGTACGGCGTCACCTACCTCAGCTTCAACCTGATGGATCGGTCATTGAAGGACGTGCGGGTCCGCCAGGCGCTCTCCATGGCCATCGACCGCGACTTCATCACGGGCAAGCTGCTGCGCGCCGGGCAGCGCCCAGCCTACAGCTTCGTCCCCGATAACATGCCCGGCTATTCGCCAACGCGGACCTACTGGGCCGATTGGAGCCTGCCGCGGCGGCAGGTCGAAGCGCGTCGGCTGCTGGCCGCCGCCGGCTACGGCCCGGCGCACCCCCTGAAGCTCACCATCAAGCACCGCAACAGCTCCGACCCCACCCTTTTTCTCCCGGCCGTGCAGGCCGACTGGAAGGCGATCGGCGTCCAGGCGGAGCTGCGTCAGGAGGACGTTCAGGTCGCCTATCAGGACTACGAGAACCACGACTTCCAGGTGGGCGACGCCGGCTGGGTCGCACCGGATCCTTACTTCTATCTCGACCTCTACCGCTCCGACACAGGGGGCAGCAACTTCGGCGGCTACGACAATCCCGCCTTCGACCGCGAACTCGACTCGGCCCTCGCCGCCTCCGACATGCCGACCCGGGCGGCCCACCTGCGGCGCGCGGAAGCCATGCTGCTTGCCGACGCGCCGATCGCGCCGATCTACTTCATTTCCAGCCGCAACCTCGTGAACCCCGTCATCGCCGGCTGGGTCGACAATCCCATCGACGCCCACCCTGCCCGCGAGCTCTGCCGCCTCCCTCAGCGCGCCGGGATCGGCTCGGCGACGTCGTAAAGCGGGTTGAAGCTGGACTGAACCGCATCCGCTCCGTCACCCCGGCCGCAGCTGCAAAGCAGCGGAGAGCCGGGGCCGGACCCTCCGGTTCCTAGACGCCCTCGAGTTCGGTGACGGCGCTTGCGGCCCCGGATCGGCGCCGTCTGACGACGGCTTGTCCGGGGTGACGGAACCGGGGTGATGCCGTTTGATCTCAACGCGCTCCAGGATAGCAGCGCCTTTTGTGAACGCCATTTAAGGTGCGCGCGGTCTGAACAGTGTTAGGATCGCGTGTCCTGGGAGGGAGCACGCAGATCATGACCGCGATCGATGTCGTGGGCGCGCAATCGCTGATTGGCACGCAGCCGCCGCCGAAGCGCTCGCCCCTGCGCCTCGGGCAGAACGGCGCCGACAATCCCTTCGAACGCATCCCGCTCGTCGCCTACGAACAGCCGGTTTGGAAACAAGCCTCGCCCTTCGGCAGCGCCTGGCTGATCAACGACCCCGCCGGCCTGAAGCGCATCCTGCTCGACAACGTCGCCAACTATCCGAAGACCGAGCTGGAGCAGCGCTTCTTCCGCGCTCTGTTCGGCGACGGGCTGCTCTCCAGCGAAGGCGAGAAGTGGCGTTCGCATCGCCGGCTGATGGCCCTGTCCTTCGATCCGCGCAGCGTCGCCAGTTACGCGCCGGCGATGACGGAGTCTTCGGTCGAGATGGCCGACGCCTGGGATCGGCTGCCGCCCGGCGCCGAGATCGACGTCTCCACCGAAATGACCAACGTCACGTTGCAGATCATCTGCAAGGCGATGTTCTCCCAGGACGGCGGCGAGATGGCGACAATGTCGGGCTCGGCGCTGTCGCGGGGCGCCGACGAGGCGTTCAACTTCAACATCTTCGACCTGCTGCCGATCATCGGCCCGCGCCGTATCGCGAAGAAGGTCAAGATGATGGGCGAGATCTTCGCGCCCATGGACGGGGCGATCGCTCGCCTGGTCGAGGCCCGGCGCGCCGATCCCGGCAAGACCGACCTGCTGGGCCGGCTGGTTGCCGCGCTCGACGAGGAGACCGGCGCCAAGCTGAGCGCGGCCGAGGTGCGCGACGAGGTGCTGACCATCTTCGTCGCCGGCCACGAGACCACCGCCTCGGCGATGACCTTCGCCTGGTACGTGCTCTCCCAGCTTCCCGAGTGGGAGGCCCGGCTGCACGCCGAGCTCGACTCGGTGCTCGGCGGGCGCGCGCCCACCGAGGCGGACGTCCCGAAGCTCGCCCTCACGCGCCGGATCATCGAGGAGACGATGCGCCTCTATCCGCCGGCGCCCGGCCTCTCGGCCCGCGTCGCCCTGGAGGCCGACGAGATCGCCGGCGCACGCATCCCCAAGGGCGGGACGGTGGTGGTCTCCTCCTGGGTCCTGCACCGGCACCGCCTCCTGTGGGACAACCCCGAGCGGTTCGATCCCGACCGTTTCCTTCCGGAACGCAGCGCCGGGCGGCCGCGCTTCGCCTACCTGCCGTTCGGCGGCGGGCCGCGGGTCTGCATCGGCCAGGTCCTGGCGATGACCGAGGCGACCCTGATCCTCGCCACGCTCGCCCAGCGCTACCGGCTGCGGCTGCGCCCCGGCCACAAGGTCTCCATCCAATCCCGCGTCACCATCCGCCCGCGCGACGGCCTGCCGATGACGCTGCAGCGCCGCTAACAGCGACGCCGGGGAGGCGGTGCGTCAGGGACGCCCGCGTGACTTGCGCCGACGGCGCGCGCACGGCCGCTGACACCTGGGCGGCGTTCGCCGACATCGCCGCCAACGCCGACATCGATTTCCGAGCTCTCGCGCCGCCGCCCCACCCCTGACGCCCGCCAAAGCGACGCCTTAACAGCGCCCCGCGATTCAGCGACAAGGCGGCCATGACCAAGTCCATCGACGGCGCTCACGTCGCCGTGCTGCTCGGCGGCCTCTCGCCCGAGCGCGAAGTCAGCCTGATCACCGGCGCGGCCTGCGCCGACGCCCTCGATCGGCTGGGGGTCAGGAACACCCGTGTCGACGCCGGCCGCGATCTGGCTCAGGTGTTGACCCGGCTCAAGCCCGACGTCTGCTTCAATGCCCTGCATGGCGTCTGGGGCGAGGACGGCTGCGTGCAAGGGGTCCTGGAGACCCTGCGGATCCCCTACAGCCATTCCGGCGTGCTGGCGTCGGCGCTGGCGATGGACAAGACCAAGGCCAAGGCGGTGATGTCGGCCGCTGGCGTGCCGGTGCCCGGCGGCGGCCTGTTCGACCGCTTCGAGGCCGCCCGCGATCACGTCATGGCGCCGCCCTATGTGGTCAAGCCGAACGCCGAAGGCTCGTCGGTCGGTGTCTTCATGGTGTTCGAGGGCGCCAACGGCCCGCCACAGGAGTTAATTTCGCCGAGGTGGACTTTCGGCGACCAGGTGCTGATCGAGCCCTACGTCCGCGGCCTCGAGCTGGCGGTCGCCGTGATGGACGGGAAGGCGCTCACGGTCACCGAAATCCTGCCCGCAACCGGCTTCTACGACTACGAAGCCAAGTACGGCGACCATGGCTCGGAGCACGTCCTGCCTGCCCGGATTCCGGAGGAGGTGGCGACCGAAGCCAAGGCTTATGCGGAGCTGGCGCACGCTGCGCTCGGTTGTCGCGGGGTTACCCGAAGCGACCTTCGTTATGACGACATTAATCACCTTCTGGTCCTTCTTGAGGTCAACACCCAGCCCGGAATGACGCCGACCTCGCTCGTCCCCGAGCAGGCGGCTCACCAGGGCATTGGGTTCGATGAACTCGTGCGTTGGATCACGGAGGACGCGTATGCCCGCGGCGGTGCGGGGGGCGGGGCGTAAGAGCGCCGGCGCTCGGAGCAAAAGCTCCAGTCCGAAGCAAAGTCGCACGCCCGCCAAACCGGCGGCGGCGGCTCGCGCGCCCTCGCATCCGAGCATCGCCCCGTCCCCCAAGTGGATCGCGGCGGGCGCCGGCCTCGTCATCCTCGGCGGCCTCGCCGTCGCCGGCTTGGCGGGCCACCGCGCCGAGCGCCTCCTGGCCAGCGCGCGCGACGGCCTTGTCCGGCGCGCCGGCGATGCGGGCTTCCGAGTCGACCACGTCAGCCTGCAGGGCGCGTCGGCGCGCTCCTACGCCGACATCCTCGCCGCGGCCGCCATGCCGAGCCATGCGCCGCTGTTTGGGGTCGATCTCGACGCCGCCCGCCAGCGGATCGAGCTGGTGGGCTGGGTCAAGAGCGCCACGGTCATGCGGCTGCTGCCCGACAGCGTCGTCATTTCCGTGCAGGAGCGCCGGCTGCTCGCGGTCTGGCAGCACGACGGCCGGGCCTCGGTCATCGACGCCGACGGCGTCGTCGCCTCCACCGCGAATCCGGCGGGCTTCACCACCCTGCCGCTGGTGGTGGGCGAGGGGGCGAACACCGCCGCCGGCGCCATCCTGCCGGCCGTGCTCTCGCGTCCCCGCCTCGCGGAACGGCTCGAGGCCCTCGTGCGGGTCGATTCCCGTCGCTGGGACCTGCGGCTGAAGGACGGCTGCATCATCCAGTTGCCCGCCTCGGACGAGGAAGCGGCCCTGATCCGCCTCGATGCGCTGGATCAGCAGTCGCGGGTGCTGGATCTCGGACTTGAACGGATCGACCTCAGAGATCCGGAAATGGTGTTGGTGCGGCCCAGGGGCGGGCCTGGCGCGGTGGCGGATGGGGCAGGATGAGATTGGCGATTAGGGAAGACAGAGCGGCGTTCGCGGAGGCCGAGCGGCGCGATGCGCGCCACAGGTCGCCGCTGGGCCGGAGCGGGGCGACGGCCGCGGTGGACCTCGGCGCCTCGAAGGTGGCCTGCTTCATCATGCGGCCCGACGGCGTCCGGGCCGCGGACCGCACCATCACCGCGGCCGGCGTGGGCTACGTCCAGTCGCGCGGCATTCGCGGCGGGGCGGTGGTCGACGTCGACGAAGCCGCCCAAAGCATCGCCCAGGCCGTCGAGCGCGCCGAGGTGCTGGCCGGGGCGCATGTTTCCAGCGTCACGCTTTCCACGGCGGGCGGACGGCTGGCCAGTCAGCGCGTCTCCGCAACCGTCTCGCTGGGCGCCCGGCCGATCGGCGACGCCGACCTCACCCGCGCCATCGCCGCGGCGACGGCCGGCGTGAAGCAACCCGGCCGCCGCGTCATCCATCTTCGACCGATCGCCTGGTCGGTCGACGGCCAGAAGGGCGTGCGCGATCCTCGCGCCATGTTCGGCCGCCAGCTCGGCCTGCAACTCCTCGTCGTCACCCTCGACGAGTTGGCGTTCCAGACCTTCAGCACCTGTGTCGAGCGCGCCCACCTGCAGTTCGACGGCGTCGTCGCGGCGCCCTTCGTTTCGGCGCTCGCGGCGCTGGAGGAAGACGAGATGGACCTCGGCTCGATCCTCATCGACATGGGCGGCGGCTCGACCTCGGTGGCGGTCTATTCCGGCGGCAGCCTCGTGCACATAGACAGCCTCGCCGTCGGCGGCGGCCACGTGACCCAGGATGTGGCGCGGGGTCTTTCCACCTCCATCGCGGGCGCCGAGCGCATCAAGACGCTGCACGGCTCGGCCATCGCCTCCTCCAACGAGGATCGCGAGATGATCGAAGCGCCGCCGCGCGGCGACGATCCCGGCGCGGGACCGGTGATCGCTCCACGCTCGCTCCTGAAAGGCATCATCGCGCCGCGCGTCGAGGAGACGCTGGAACTGCTCCGCGAGCGGTTGAAGGCGGCCGGAGCGCTCGAGCCGGGCGCGGGCATCGTGCTCACCGGCGGGGCGAGCCAACTGGCGGGGGTGCGTGAAGTGGCGGTTCGGGTGTTCGACCGGCCCGTGCGTTTCGGACGGCCGCGACGCGTGCCTCACCTCGCCGACGCCGCCTCCGGTCCAGCGTTCTGCGCCGCCGCCGGCATCCTCCACAGGGCCGCCTTCGGGCCGCGGGAGGCCAGCCCGAAGCGGGCCGCCTCGGCGCGCGGCGGCCCAGCTGGCGGCGGACCGGTGGCGCGCGCCGCCGCCTGGCTGCGCGACAACCTCTAAGCGGGTCGAGACCGGATCGACCCTCCCCGGAGGGGGAAGGGTTTGACTTGGTCCAGCTCAACTCGCTCTAAGGTCGTCCCCACGTCGCCCGATCTCGTCTGCGGCATGTCGCCCCGCCCGCAGGACCGGGCCGGCGTGCGCGGCAGAGCGTAAACAACAGAAATTTGACGCCCGAAATCTCGTCCTGCGTCCGACTCACCGTATGCAGTTAACGCGCAATTAAGGATGGCGGTCGGTTAATCGCATCCGCGAAGCAGTGCGCCGAGGGGTCGGCGACCTTCGATTGACGAGCAGGGCGGAAGGACGCGGGGTTCCTGATGACTTTCAAGGTATTCGCACCGGAAACCAGGGAACTGAAGCCCCGGATCGTGGTGTTTGGCGTCGGCGGGGCTGGCGGCAACGCGGTTAACAACATGATCGAAGCCGGGTTGGAGGGCGTCGAGTTCGTCGTCGCCAACACCGACGCCCAGCAACTGGCGTTTTCGAAGACCGACAAGCGGGTCCAACTCGGCGTGCAGGTGACGCAGGGTCTCGGCGCCGGCGCCCACCCCGAGGTCGGCATGTCCGCCGCCGAGGAGTCCACCAGCGAGATCGGCGAGCATCTCGACGGCGCCCACATGGTGTTCATCACCGCGGGAATGGGCGGCGGCACCGGCACCGGCGCCGGTCCGATCATCGCCAAGTGCGCGCGCGAGCGCGGCATCCTGACGGTAGGTGTCGTCACCAAGCCGTTCCACTTCGAGGGTCGTCACCGGATGCGCCTAGCCGATGCGGGCATTTCGGAGCTGCAGCGCTACGTCGACACCCTGATCGTCATCCCCAACCAGAACCTGTTCCGCGTCGCCAACGAGCGCACCACCTTCGCCGAAGCCTTCGCCATGGCCGACCAGGTGCTACATTCCGGCGTCCGCTCGATCACCGACCTGATGGTGCTCCCGGGCCTGATCAACCTCGACTTCGCCGACGTCCGCACGGTGATGACCGAGATGGGCAAGGCGATGATGGGCACCGGCGAAGCGCAGGGCGAAGGGCGCGCGCTGCTCGCCGCCGAGAACGCCATCCAGAATCCGCTGCTCGAC
>DATJRL010000336.1:0-15789 GCA_035504785.1 Caulobacteraceae bacterium | reverse complement strand
GCCTTCGTCTGCTGGCGGCCGATGGAGGCCAACGCCTGGGTGAACGTGCCGATGTCGGCGGTCGCGCAGCTTTTGCCGGAGCCGCCGACCCCGGCGCCGCCCGGCGCGCCGGGACCCTTCGCCTTCTCCGATCCGGACCGGGTGCGGGGCATCCTCGAGGGCGCGGGCTGGTGCGAGATCGTGATCGTCGCCCACGACATGAAGACCAGTTGGGGCGACCTCGATGCTTCGGCGCGCACTTCGCTCACCATCGGCCCCGTCGCCGCCGCTGTCCGCGCCAATCCGCAACTGGCGGACAAGATGGTCGAAGCCGTGCGGGCGGCGCTGGCGCCCTAGGCGACCGCCGACGGCGTCATCCTGGACTCCTCGGCCTGGGTGGTGCGGGCGGTGGGCTGAGTCTCAGAGCGCGCCAAGCTCGGCCCTGAAGCGCTGCCAGTTGCGCACGTAGCCCATGGCGCCGAGGCTCATCCGGCTGGCGTGCTCCGGCGCGAGTTCGCGGACCGCCTTGGCGGGCGAGCCGAGGATCATGGTGTTGTCGGGAAATTCCTTGCCCTCGGTGATCAGCGCGCCGGCGCCGACCAGGCAGTTCCTGCCGATTTTGGCCCCGTTCAGCACCACCGCGCCGATGCCGATCAGCGCCCCGTCGCCAATGGTGCAGCCGTGCAGCATCACCATGTGGCCCACGGTGACGTTGGCGCCGATGGTCAGCGGCGAGCCGTGGTCGGTGTGACAAACAGAATTGTCCTGAACATTGGAGTTTTCGCCGACGACGATCGGTTCGTTGTCGCCGCGCAGCACCGCGCCGAACCAGATGCTGGCGTTTTTCTTCAAAATTACATGGCCGGCGACCACGGCGTTGGGCGCGATCCAGTATTCGCCGCCCTCGGGGAACGTCGGCTCTCGATCGCCCAATCTATAGGCAGTCATCCGCACACATCCTATTCTTGTCGTAAGGGGCTTGCTTAAGGGTTCGGTAAGCACGTTAGGATCACACTAGTTCGGCGATTCGAGCAGGCGAAGGCCGGCTTGGAAAGCCCGCCGCGAGGCCCATGCCTCGGGGCTGCCTCCGGAACGGAGAACCGGGTGTCGCTTTTGGGGTTCGGGCGGGCCTCTCTTCCGCCCCCAACCAACGCTTCGGGGCCGCCACGGCGGCCTGCCCCCGCGCTCTCCATCCCATCAGCCGAACCCAGGGCGAGCCGCAGCGGTCTCGCCCTTTTTCTTTGCCTTACGGGAGCTTCCTTCCATGACCAAGCGAGCCTTGAAGCGGATGGTGCGTGAGGGCGCGTTCGACGCCGCCCAGTTCGAGGAGGACGCCAAGGTGCGCCGGCTGCCGCTGAATCGGGGCTGGAGCCCGGTGGCGCTCGAATCCGACCGCGAGCAGGGCTACCTGAAGACGATCAAGCCGAAGTCGCCCACCCAGGCGAGGCTCCTCGACGCCATCGACGCCAAGGCCCTGGTGCTCGCGCTCGGCCCCGCCGGCACCGGCAAGACCTACCTCGCCATCGCCAAGGCGGTGGAGGCGCTGGAGAGCGGCCGCGTCGGCCGCATCGTGCTCTCGCGGCCGGCGGTGGAAGCCGGCGAGTCCATCGGCTTCCTTCCTGGCGAGATGGAGGACAAGCTCGCCCCCTACCTGCGCCCGCTCTACGACGCCCTGTCGGACCGCCTGTCGATGAAGCGAGTGCGGGCGCTGATCGCCGAGGGCGCCATCGAGATCGCGCCGGTGGGCTTCATGCGCGGCCGCACGCTCAACAACGCCTTCGTGGTCATTGACGAGGCGCAGAACTGCACGTACGTGCAGTTGAAGATGCTGCTCACCCGCCTCGGCTGGTCCTCCACCATGGTGATCACCGGCGACCCCGGCCAGTCCGACCTGCTGCCCGAGCTTTCCGGCCTCGCCGAAGTCGCGCGGCGTCTGGATTCCGTGGGCAACGTCTCGGTCGTCCGCCTCGCCGACCGCGACATCGTCCGCCACCCCCTGGTGGGCGAGATGCTGGCGGTGCTTTAACCCCTCACGCCTCCCCCGCAATGCGGGGGAGGGGGACCATGCGAAGCATGGTGGAGGGGGGACGTCTTTCGCCGTGACTCCGGGGGAACGGCGCCGGGTCGACGCCCCTCCGTCGCGCTCCGCGCGGCACCTCCCCCGCTTTGCGGGTGCGGAGCGTTTTTCACCCGGTGATGGAGTAGCCGCCGTCGACGATGAGCGAGGCGCCGGTGATGAAGTCCGACGCTGCGCTCGCCAGGAACACCGCGGGTCCGGCGAAGTCGGCGGGCTCGCCCCAGCGGGCGGCCGGCGTACGGGCCACGACGGCGGCGTCGAACTCCGCCGACCCGGTGCGGGCCGGCCGGGTCATGTCGGTGTCGATCCAGCCCGGGAGGATGGCGTTGACCTGGATGTCGTCCGCCGCCCAGGCCGCCGCCAGCGACTTGGTCAGCTGCACGATCGCGCCCTTCGAGGCGGCGTAGGCGCTGACATAAGGGGCGCCGAACAGGGAGTACATCGAGCCGATATTGATGATCTTGCCGCCGCCGGCGTTCTTCATCAGCGGATAGGCGCCCTGGGCGGCGACCAGGGCCGCGGTGAGGTTCACCTGCAGCACCGCGTTCCAGTCGGCGACGCTCATCGCCTCCGGGCGACGGCGACGGGCGATCCCGGCGTTGTTGACCAGGATGTCGAGCCGGCCGAACCGATCCTTGGCGGCGGCCGCCATCGCCCGACAGGCGGCTTCGTCGGCGACGTCGACCTCCAGGGCCCCGCAACGCGCGCCGACCGCCTCGAGCGCCTCGATCGCAGCCGCGTTCTTGGCCGGATTGCGCGCGGCGATGACCACGCTCGCCCCAGCCGCCGCCAGGCCCAGCGCCATGCCGAGCCCGATGCCGCCGTTGCCGCCGGTGACGAGGGCGACGCGCCCTTCGAGGTCGAAAAGGGCCATGGGCGTCACCTCATCCCGGTCAGCTCATCCTGCGACGCTGGGCCAGCGCCGTCACGCTGGAGGTCCCTATGGCGCCGGTCTCGTCGTGCAGCCAGCACTCGCCGATGGCGACGCCCGCGGTGGCGCCGTGGTTCTTCACCTCGAAGCCGATCCACTCGGTCGCCGGCAGACGGTGCAGGTAGAGGGTGATGTCGGCGTTGATCCAGCCGAGGCCCTTGTCGCCGGCGTTGGCGAACGGGCTGGCGAAATCGGCGGCGACGGCGACGCGCCCGAACGGCGTCCACGCCTCGCCTTCGATCAGGTCCCGCACTTCGCTCATCCAGAGCTTCTTGCCGGCGGTGAGTTCGCCGAAGCCGCCGCTGATCGGCCGCGTGGCCCACATGCCGCCCATGCCGTTGCGGCCGTTCTCTGGCGCGGGGATGTCTTTGGGCGGGGGCGCGTCCCAGTCCGGCGGCGTCCAGACGACGCCCTCCGGATTCTCGGTCTTGCGCAGCAGGACGCAGGTGGCGCGGGCCATGCTGACGCCGGCCACCAGGTACTCCGCGTCGATCACCTTGATGCGGCCGCCTTCGCGGATCGGCGTGATCGTCACCTCCGCGGCGGAAAGATCGGGCAGGCGGTACATGTCCACCGTGAGGCGGGCCGGCATGAAGTCAGGCTCGCCGTAACGCTGCTCGATGACGTGCGCGAGGAGGCCCGCGACCACGCGGCCATGCAGGGACGTCGGGCTCCAGGGGCCTCGGCTTGACGGGGTGGGCTGATAGCTGTCGCCGACCCGGCGGAAGAACGGTTCGTTGCTCATCGAGCGGGAGCGTATGGCGGATTCCCTCGGCGAGGGCGAGGGGGCCTCAAGGTCAAGGTTCTCCTTGGCTGCAAGGTGGGTTTACAACAGGCGACGCGCGAGACGCCGGGCCACCGGCGCGATGGGCAGGGAGACGTCGGATGAAGCGGACCGCAGCAGCCGGGGCATTGCTCGCGGCCGTCGCCATCTTCGGGCTCTGGGGTTGTCAGCCGAAGGGGGCGGGGTCCGTCGACGACGCCCGGCTGCTGGCGGCCGACAAGGACGCCGACAACTGGCTGAGCTACGGCCGCACCTACGACGAGCAGCGCTACAGTCCGCTGACCGACGTCAGCACCGGCAACGTGGGCCAGCTCGGCCTCGCCTGGCACTACCAGTTCGACACCGACCGCGGCCAGGAAGCGACGCCGCTGGAGGTGGACGGAACGCTCTACACCACCACCACCTGGTCGAAGGTCTTCGCTTTCGACGCGGTGACTGGGGTGCTGAAGTGGTCGTTCGACCCGAAGGTTCCGGGCGAGGACGGCTTTCGAGCCTGCTGCGACGTGGTCAACCGCGGGGTCGCGGTGTGGAAGGGCAAGGTCTACGTCGGCACCATCGCCGGCCAGCTGATCGCCCTCGACGCGGCCACCGGCCAGCCGGTGTGGACGGTGCAGGCCACCGATCCTTCCAAGCCCTATACGATCACCGGCGCGCCGCGGGTGGTGAAGGGCATGGTGCTGATCGGGGAGGGCGGCGCCGAGTATGGCGTGCGCGGCTACCTCTCGGCCTACGACGCCGCGACCGGCAAGCTGATCTGGCGCTTCTACACCACGCCCAACCCGCAGCATCAGCCGGATGGCGCGGCGTCGGACGACATCCTCGCCGCCAAGGCGGCCGGCACCTGGGGCGGCGGCGTGCCGCCGAACGGCGGCGGCGGCACGGTCTGGGACTCGATCGTCTACGACCCGGATCTGAACCTGATCTACTTCGGCACCGGCAACGGCACGCCGTGGGCGCCGGTCGATCGCTCCGACGGCAAGACCGACAACCTGTTCATCTCGTCGATCGTGGCGGTGAACGCCGACACCGGCAAATACGCCTGGCATTACCAGGCGACGCCCGACGACGCCTGGGACTTCGACGCCGACCAGCCGTTGATCCTGGCCGACCTCACGATGAACGGCGCGCCGCGCAAGGTGGTGATGCAGGCCAACAAGAACGGCTTCTTCTACGTCATCGACCGCACCAACGGGCGACTGCTCGGCGCCAAGCCGTTCGTTCCTGCCGCGGCCATCAACTGGGCGAGCGGCGTCGACATGGCTACCGGACGGCCGATCGAGAACCCTGGCGCACGCTACGGCGCCAATGAGACGATCGTGATGCCGGCCCCTTACGGCGCCCACAACTGGATGCCGATCGCCTACGATCCGCAGGAGGGGCTGGTCTACATCCCCGCGATGATCTCGGCCTACGCCTTCGGCCTCGATCCCAACTACAAGTTCAGGAACGGCGGCTGGAACCTCGGCCTCAACTACGACTTCGGCCAGCTGCCCGACGACAAGACGAAGCGCGCGGCGATGAAGGCGTCGCTGAAAGGCATGCTGGTGGCCTACGATCCCGTCGCCGGCCAGACCCGCTGGTCCGTCGACCTGCCGACGTTCTGGAACGCGGGCGTGCTCGCCACGGCCGGCGGCTTGGTGTTCGAGGGCAACGGCGACGGCAAATTCGTCGCCTACGACGCCAAGAGCGGCAAGGCGCTCTGGAGCTACGACGCCGGCGTCGGCATGACCGCCGCGCCGATGACCTACCGGATCGGCGGGACGCAGTACGTGGCGGTGATGGTGGGGTATGGGGGCGCGGCGCCCCTGGCGGCCCACTTCGCCCTGCCGGACCGGCCGCGGATGCCTGGACGGATCCTGGTGTTCAAGATTGGCGGGACCGACACGGCGCCCGCCTATCCGCCGCCGCAGCGGCTGACCGTCAACCTCACCGGCGTCACCTCGCCCGGTGACGAGAAGGCCGGCGCGTCGCTCTTCGCGGCGAACTGCTCCCCCTGCCATGGCCCCAGCGTTTCCGGCCGCTACCTGCCGGACCTGAAGACCTCGCAGATGGTCCTCACCTCCGCCGACTTCCAGTCGGTGGTGCTGGGCGGCGCGCGCAAGTCCCGGGGCATGGCCAGCTTCGCCAAGTTCCTGGATGCGGGCCAGGCGGAGTCGATCCGCGCCTACATCCTCAAGGAAGCGCGGGCGGCGCAGGCGCAGGGAGGATAGGTCGAGCTGACGGCGCGGCTCCCTCCAGTATCCCTCTCCCCAGCGCAGACTGGGGAGAGGTGAGGTGAGGGGCGCGTCTCGCTTGCGACACGCCGGCGAAGCCGCCTTGCGCTTGCGCGCAAGCTCGACGCTTCGCGCCGAGCCCCCTCACCCAACCTCTCCCCGATGCTCGGGGAGAGGGCTACGTCTCGGAGCTCGGCTTCGACCCAAAGGCCCCGCTATTCGGTTTGAGCGTTGCTGAATCTCAATAAGCCCGGGCGATCAGCACCTGCTCGACGGCCGGCGCGCCGGTGAACAGGCACGCGCCGCCCGGCCCGGACTGGTCGAGCGGGGTGTTGCGGATCGTCAGCCTCAGGGCCCTCAGCTTCGCCTCGACCGCCTCCAGCGCCGCGCCGGTGGGGCGCGACCAGGGCGCCCGGACCCAGCCGCGGAAAGGGCTGCCCTCGTCCTCGTCCTCGGCGGCGGGGCCGAAATAGTCGGCGAGGTCGGCGAAGCTGGCGATGTCGGTCCTGACGTTGCCCTCGAGCCGCGCCTTCGCCTCGGCGAACAGGTCCTGCTGGATGGTCTCGAGCAGGCCGGGCGCTTCGGCGACGAAGACGTCGCGGGGCGTCGACCGGTTTTGCACCTTGTCGCCATCGCGCAGCCGGTCTCGCCGCATGAAGGTCACCTGGCCGCCGGCGGCGTCGCGCGGGCCGACCTCGACGATGAGCGGTGCGCCGCGGCGCACCCACTCCCAGCGCTTGTCGGCCGAGCGGGCGCCGCGGGTGTCGAGCAAGGCGCGGATCCGCCCGCCCAGCGCCGATTGGGCGTTCAGCGCCCTGGCCAGGGCCTCGCCATAGGCAAGCACCTCGGCGTCCTCGGGCTTGTCGCGGAGGATCGGAACGATGACGATCTGGCGCGGCGCGATGGCGGGCGGCAGGCGCAGGCCATCGTCGTCGCCGTGCGTCATCACCACGCCGCCGATCAGCCGCGTCGAGACCCCCCAGCTGGTGGTGTGGCAGTACTCGAGGTCGCCCGTCGCGCTCTGGAAGCGAATGTTCTGCGCCCGGGCGAAGTTCTGGCCGAGATAGTGCGAGGTGCCGGCCTGCAGCGCCCTGCCGTCCTGCATCATCGCCTCGATCGAGTAGGTGCCGACGGCGCCGGGGAAGCGCTCGTTCTCGGGCTTTTCGCCGGCGATCACCGGCATGGCCAGGACCTCCTCCGAGAAGGCGCGGTAGACCTCGAGCATTCGCATCGTGTGTTCTCGCGCGTCCTCGCCGGTGGCGTGGGCGGTGTGGCCTTCCTGCCAGAGGAACTCGGCGGTGCGCAGGAAGAGGCGCGTGCGCATCTCCCAGCGCACGATGTTGGCCCACTGGTTGAGCAGCATCGGCAGGTCGCGGTGGCTCTTGATCCAGCGCTGGAACGCGTCGCCGAAGAGGGTTTCGGACGTCGGCCGCACGATCAGCGGCTCTTCGAGTTCGGCGTCCGGGTCGACCTGAAGCTTGCCGCCCTCGGACATCAGCCGGTGGTGGGTGACCACCGCCATCTCCTTGGCGAAGCCCTCGACGTGCTCGGCTTCCTTGGCGAAGAACGACAGCGGGATCAGCAGCGGGAAGTAGACGTTGACGTGGCCGGTCTCCTTGATCCGGCGGTCGAGGTCGCGCTGCATCTCCTCCCAGACCCCGTAGCCCCACGGCTTGATGATCATCATGCCGCGCACGGGGCTGGTCTCGGCCAGGTCCGCCTCGCGGACCACCGCCTGATACCAATCGGGAAACGTGGAGCGGTTGCCGGTCATCCGGCTGACGCTCAGAGCGCGCTGCATCAGAAACCTCCTGGAGGGCGCTCCTTAGCGGCGCTCGGCGCGGGACGCCACCCGCGGAGGGGAGGACTACGGATAGCCTTCTGACCGACGCCCATCTCTCATAGCGTCAGACCAGACCCCTAGCTTCTCCGCCCGCGCCTTCGCCTCGGCCCTGGCGATCTGGCGGATCCGCGCCTTGTGGGCGGCTAACTCGCCGGCGCCGACGCCGGGGCAGGCGGCGGCGCGCGCTTGAGAATATCGGGAAACCCGCTGACGTAGAGGCCGACACCCCAGCCAATCAAGCTGAGCACCGTGCCGACAAAGATGGCGCCGGCATCGTTTGCTTGGACAAGCAGCGCGGCCAACAACGCCGACGCTGCCTGCCAGGGGATGAGCGCCAGGACGAGGAACGCGATTGTGGCGAGCGGCGAAGCGTTCGGTCGCACGCGCCGAGAATTCAGCACCAGTCCGCCGAAGAACGCCGCCGCCCCATCGTGAACGACGGCGATGACCACGGCCGCGAGGAGGAGGGCGATCCATAGGACGGCGCAAAAGAAAATGAAGAATAGCCATAACAAAGCCGAAGGATAGCCAGGCAAACGGAGAAATTCGGATCCGAAGGTGGCTGTCGCCATGATCGCCATGCCGGGAAAATAGAGAAGGGTCATGGTCCAAATTGTCGATGTGCTGGCTCTCCGTGCGACGCTGAACGTCCCGCGTTGCAGCGCGGCGCTCCAGAAGTAGGTCACCACAGCGGCGTCGGCGATGGTCAAAAGCATGCTGAGCGCAGTCTCGGTATCGCCACCGCGCATCGTCTCCTCGATGCACAGGTGCACGATGTTGAGCAGCATTACGGCGGCCCCCACCATCGCCAGACGCCCAAACGCCCGCCAAGACATTTGGGCGATCACTCGTTCGAGTGGGTGAGAATGAAGTCCCGATCCCTGACCATGGTCGGCAGTGGCTTCGACTCCGACGCCGTAAACATACTCCTCGACAGGACCGATCAGGATGACGGAAGCGATCGTGATCAGGACGGTTTCCAGGAGCCGCTGAATCGCGAACGCCTCCAAGAACACCTTCAAGGCGCCCAGGTCGCTCATGAGCATGCCGACCAGACTGCCCGTCGCCGCCGCGATGGTGACGAACCATCGCTTGACGCCGTCTTGGGTAGAGAGCGCCTCCGCGGGTTGCGGCGGCCACAGTTGCGGACTCAGCCGCCGCGCGATGGCGGAGCGCAGTCCCTTCAGCCAAGAGAAGAGCAACCGCGCCAATGCCAAGGTCGCGAGACCGACGGCCGAAAAACCAAAGAAGTCTCCGAATAGCGTTCCAAGGACTGGAGAAACGCCACTCGTGCTGTGGAGCCATAGGAAGCCGAATAGGCTGAGCAATAGGGCGAGGATGACCTGCCGCCACAAGCCCTGCAGCACGACCACGCCGATGATGACGCCGCCGAGCACAAAGCTTGTAATAAACATCAACAGCGTCGTCGCCGCCGCGTCTTGCATTCGAATTTCGCCCGACCTTGCGTCCCCCGGCGCGGCAGGCTAGCCCGTCGGCGAGAGACGCCACCCTGGAAGCATCACCTTGTCACCTTCCTGAGACCCTGTCGAAGCCGACGACCAGTGTCCGCGCCACTATGACGGCGCGGACTCGATGCTCAGACAGAGCTGGAACATTCGAACGAGAGTCCGTCGCCAAAGCAAAACCATCCGCGGGGGGGACAGTCGGTTGCTCTACGTCATTGGCCTGGCAGTGATTCTCGTCCTCGGATGGTGGGGCTATTTTCTCATCGGCGTCCCAGGTTACCGGCGTCATCTTCGCGAGCTGGCGGCCACGCCGTCTGCGCCACGGCCCGCTCTCGGACTGACAGTCGAGACGTTCTCTGGCCGGGCCTTTGCGGGGTCCCTGAAGGTTGCGGCCGGCAACAATCGGGCCATGGTCGGAGCGGTGTTTGTCTTGTTGTCGTTTGTGCTGTGGTTTTTTGTGCCGATAGCTCCAATATTCACTTTCGGGGCTGTCCTCTACGTTGGCGCCGGACTGTTGCAGATCTGGCAAGGAAAGCACGAGGTGGACGGGCCAATGGTCAACTACACGATTTCCGATGACGGGATCGGGGTCGCGGCCGGCCCGGACGCCGCTTCGGCTCCGCTTCTCGGCGACCAGATCGCCTGGCGCAGGATCGTGCAGGTCGCGCCCGGTCCAGGCGATGCTCTTGTCAGCGTCGTCTACTACCCGTTCCGCGCGCCACGCCCCGGTCCCACCGGCTACGTCGACTACATTCACAACCGGTCCGAGGCTCGCCGCGGCGCGAGAACTCTGGTGATGAACGCCCGACTGCCGTCCGCCGCGGGCGCTCTTTTCGGCGATCGCTTGCTGGCTGTGGCAGGCGAGGTGGCGGCGAAGGGCGCACTGGCGAAGGACGATCCCCGCGCCATGGCCGGCGATCTAAAATAGAGTTCGCCGCCCGCGCAATCCGCCGGAGCTTGCCTCGCGAACCCAGAAGGAGAGGGCGATGACACTAGTCTCTGATCCGCGCCGCGCTGGTTATCTGGTCGCGCTTCTCGGCGCCGCGCTTTGCCTGTCTGCCTGCGGTCGGCGCGACAACAGCTACGACAACGCCATCAACAGCGCTCAGGCCGAGGCGAACGCCGAACAGAAAACGATGGACAGCCCGGAAGCGCAGGTTGGCGCCAACATGGCGCTGGCGCCGCTGCCCAACAGCGCCGGTCCCGGCGCGAACTCTGCCCCGTAACGACCCCTGCCAAATTGAGCGCGCCGCGCTCGGCGAGCACGCGGCCGGTTCGGCCAACCCCCCGGACTACCGCTTGGCGCCATTCGGCGAATGGCGCCAAGCGCCCCCAACTCCACCCTTCCGAAGGTCCGTCGCCCGCCTATGAAAAGATTGTCGTCCTGGGTTCTGGCGGCGCGCCTTTTCGTCGTTACTTTAGGTGCAACAACGGTTGGTCTTTGACATCGTGAGAACGTCCCATCCTCGCCCGAAGCGCGACCGGAACACCGAATCTACGGCGAATCTACGGTGAGGAGCGCCGCCGTGGGGGCATTTTCCCTCGGAGAACGCGGCGACCGGCGGATTCTGGAACGGTGCGATAACGGTCGCTGAACGGTTGGAAACGGTGGAGAGCGATCCCGGCGGCCCGTCAGGCCTAGGCGATGCGGCGGCCGTCGACGGCGGCGAGCCGCAGCGGCTTGGCGCCGACCTCGATCGGAACGCCGGCGAGGTTGGCGATCACCAGCGGGCCGAGGGGGGCCGCGAAGCCGCCGGCCAACGGCTGGTAGAGTCCGAGAAACCGGTCGACCTCGCCGCCAGGGCCGGCCAGCGGCGCGAACAGCACCTCCAGCCGGGCGTCGCGGCTCCGCTCTCCGCCCGGCTCGGCGCCTACGACCAGCGGTCGGGCGCTGTGCAAAGCCGCTTGCAGCGCGGCCAGCAGGTGGCGTCGATGGTCGTGGCGCCACAACGCCGGCAGGCTCTCGCCGCCCAGCGGCCGACCGTGCATCTCGGCGATGGCTTCGCCGGCCAGCCGAAACGCCAGGTCGCCGCCGGCCCGCGCCTCAGCGATGAAGACACGCGGCAGCAGGCGGGCGAAGTCGAGGGGATCGATGTCGGACCTGCGCGGCGCGGCCAGGTCGCCGCGTCGGCTGCGCCAATAGTCTATCAATAGTTCGGTGTTTGAATGGACCAAGCTCAATCGTCCCGAGGACTTGCACGCAAGCACGCGCGGCCAGACACCGCATGAGGGTTGCAAGGAAGGACCGGGCCAGAGCGGAAATGCGCCATTCCGGCACAATTCCGTCCCTCGCTCGCTCGGTCGGTAGATAGCAATACGAGGGGGAGCCAATTCATGGCCAACCGGATCACCGTGATGTCGCTGGCGTTGGGCGTGGGTCTGTGGCTCGCGGCGAGCGCCGCCTTCGCAGCCTCCTGCTGCTCGCCGCCGACCCCGCCCCCGTCTTGCGGCTGCACGCCGCCGCCTTGCTGTGCGCCGCCCACGCCGCCATCCCCGCCGCCCTGCTGCGCGCCCGTCCAAAATGTCGTGGTGCCGGGCGTCAACGTGTTCGTGGCGCCCAGCGTCAACGTTCAGGTGAACGCCAGCGCCGGCGCGACCGCGGAGGCCGGCGCCAGCGTCCAGACCCAAACCTATGTCGGCGGCGGCGGCTTGGCGTCCTATATCGGACCCGGCCCCGTGACGTCGCTCAATCTCGATGTAGGCGGCATGGAACGCACCGCCTACGAGGCGGAACGCACCCGGGTCGAGAAGGTGGTGATCCAGGCGTTCTGCTTCGACGACAAGGACGTGCCGCACCCGGCGTCGCAGACCTCGCCGGACCGCGACATCGACGAGATGTTCGACGGCGAACTCTATCGCTGCATCGCCGGCTCGCACATGCAGGTCACCATCGCGCCATGGGCCGAGAAGATCTCCTTCGAGGGCGGCAAGACGCTGACTTGCGCCAAGGGCGAGGCCCTGTACCACATCGCCGGCAAGGGCGGCGGCAAGCTCGAGTGCCGCAAGCAGATCCCGGCGCGCGACTGCAACGAACGGTCGCTGCTGCGCCGGTTCGGCGCCGGCATCAAGGTGCTCACGCTCGTCGTCACCGAGAAATACACCGCCTACCGCGAAGAGAGCCGCTCCGGCGGCGCCAGCACGATGATGCTGGACGGCGGCGTCGGCGGCGTCGTCTACTGAGGTTCACGCCGTCGCCTGCCGCGGATTAGTTCGCGGCGGTGGGGGCGCCCTCCATTTTCCGTTTCAATGGCCGGCCGGCGAGGCTGCGGCCGGCGACGCCACGGAGGCCGGAGACGCCGCGGCGGCCGGCGACGCGGGCTCGATCTCCAGCCTCCAGGCGCTCATGGGCCGCAGCTCGGCCGCCGCCGCCCGCTGAACGTCCGCCGCCGTGACCCGCTCCAGCCCAGCCTCGGCCGAGCGGATGATGTCCAGGCGCCTCGGATCGGCCTGCGCCCCCGAGAGGCTCGAGAGCCAGTATTCGTTGGTGTGCACGGCCTTGTCCAAGCCCTCCAGCGCCGGCTGCTTGGCGCGCTCGAGTTCGTCGTCGCTCACCGGCTTGGCCGCGAGGTCGGCGGCGATGGCGTCGACGTCGGTGAAGAAGCCGGCCAGCTTCTCGGGAGGCGCCTCCATTTCGGCGCTGACGTAGCCGTAGTGAGGCCAGACGGTGCTGGCGGTGGACCCGGCGCCCGGCGAATAAGTCACGCCTTCCTTCAGGCGCAGCTCGTCGATCAGGCGCAGCTTGAGCACGCGGCCCAGGATCTCGTTGGTCCGCGCATTGTCGGGGTCGGCGAAATAGCCGTCCGTCGGCCAGGCGACGAAGGCGATGCCCTGGTCGGCGCGGCCGCTGTGGGTTTCCACGAGGGGCTGCGCGAGCGCCGCGGGGAAGTTCGGGCTTCGCGGCGGGTCGCTGGGCGCGGCGGGGTCCGGACGATCGGGGATCGCGCCCAAGGTTTGCCGCACCGCCTCGATCGCCTTGTCGACCGTGATGTCGCCGACCATCACCACCTCCACGGGACCCGACGCCATCGCCGGGGCGAACTCCGCTTTCAATTGGTCAAGCTTCTCGCCGGCGATGTCGGCGGTCGAGGGAAACGTCCAGCGCTTGTCGCCGCCGTGGAGGAGGCCGTCGAGGTCGCGGGACATGACGCCGCTGTCGGTCGCCTGCATCTGGGTTTCCAGAGTCTCTCCGTAGGACTTCAGCCGCGCGAATCCTTCCGGACGCCAGCCGCCGTCGGTGAGGTAGGCCGTGAGGACTTGCAACTGGGTGTCGAGGTCGCTCGGACGCGTCGCCCCCGATAGCACGAAGGCGTCGGGCTCCACGCCGATGTCCGCGCCATAGACCTTGCCGGCCAGCGCACGCTCGGTGTCCTCGGCGTCGATCTGCTTCAACCCGCCCTCGGTGATGGCGGAGCGTGCCCAAGTTACCGATTGTTGGTCGGCCGGCAGGCTCTCGAGGCCCTGGCCGAAGCGAACCTGCACCAGCACCTGGTCTTCGCGGAACTTGGTGGGCTTGACCGTGAGCCTCACGCCGTTGCCGAACCGCACGAATACGGCGTCGAGATCGGTGATGTCCTTGCGATCGACCACCTGGCTGGGCGTTCCGAAGGTCAGGTAGGGCCAATCCACCTGATGCGGCGCCTCGGGCGGGGCGACCGGCGCGGCGGCCGCCGTCTGGAAAGCGCCTTGCAGCGCGGCCTCGCCGCCGTCGACGGGCTCGGGCGACGACATGAACACCAGGGGCCCGTCGCCTTTGAACAATTCCTTCATGTCGGCGGAGACGGTCTCGGGCTGCAGGTCCTTGGTGATCGCCTCGAAGTAGGCGAGGTCGTCGGCCGGGCTCGTCTCGACGCTGTCGTCGTCCCGCGTTCCGATGATCTCATTGGCCAGCGCGGGGGTGGGACGCGTCGCGGCGCCGGCGGCGGCGAGCTTCAGGCTCTCCCGCATCTCCGTCACCTCGCGCACCAGTTCGTCCGGCCGCACGCCGTACTCCACCGCGCGGTGGACTTCGGTCTCGGCGGAGGTCAGCCCCTGCCGCCACTGGCCGGGCTGGACGTTGACGATGACACCCGTGATCTCCTCGGCGCGAAGCTCCTCTTCGTGGAACGCGCCCGCGGAGATGAACGGCGGGTCCTGGCTGCGAGCGATCGCGCCCAGCCGACGATTCAGCACCGCCAGCGCCAGCTGGTCGATCACCTCGCGCCGACGTTTGGCGAGGTTGTCCACCGAAAGGTCGGGCGGTCCGACCCAGCCGAGTTGCACGGTGGCCTGCGCCCCCGGCTCGATCGCGAGCCGGTATGCGGCGGCCCGCTCGCGCACCTTGCCCAGATCGGGGTCGGTCCCGGCCGGACCCTGGCCCTGCCAGTCGCTGAACCGAGCCTTGATCTTGGCCTCCATGGCGCCCGGGTCGAAGTCGCCCACCACCACCAGCGTGGCGCGCTCGGGCCGGTAGTAGTGGTGGTAGATGTCGGCCAGCAGATCGACCTTGGCGTTCTCGATCACCGGGACCAGGCCGATCGGCCACCGCTCCGGCGGCCTCTGCCCGTCCATGGCGAATCCGATCTCCGCCTTGGTGATCCGGTAGCCGGGACTGTCGCGCAACCGCTCCTCGGAGAGGATCACGCCGCGCTCCTTGTCCATCGCGCCCTGGTCGAGGGTGAGATTGCCGGCGATCTCGCGCATCAGCATCAACGCGGTGTCGAGCGAGGCGTCGTCGGCCTTGGGCAAGTCGAACTTGTAGGTGGTGTTGTCGAAGCCGGTGCCGGCGTTGGTGTCGGCGCCGAACGCCAGGCCCAGCCGCTCGAGCGTCTTCACCATCTCGCCGCGGCCCGGCACGTTCTTCGAGCCGTTGAAGGCCATGTGCTCGAGGAAGTGCGCGAGGCCCTGCTGGTCGTCGCGCTCCATCAGCGAGCCGACGTCGAAGCGCAGACGCAGCGACGCCTGGCCCGGCGGCGTGGCGTTTCTCAGGATCGCGTAGCGCATCCCGTTGGGCAGCGACCCGAAGCGGATGTTGGGGTCGGCCTTCAGGTCGGAGCGGGCCTGCGGCCACTCTCCCGGCTGAAGCGGCGGCGCGGTCGGCTCGGCGGCGAGAGTTGGCGCGGCGAGGGCGAAGGCGGCCAGCGCGGCGAGCGTCAGGCCAGGAAGTCTGAACATCGAGTCTCTCGTGAAGTCCCTCAACCGGAGGGCGGCTGAGGATGGCCCACAGCTCGGGCGGCTTCAAGCCAGCCGCACGAACGCGACGAAGCGCTGGGGGAAGTCGCGCGTCTCCAAACGGTGCGGGAAGAGGGTGTCGGCCGGGGCGCCGCACCCGTCCCAGGGGGCTGGGGGGGCTGTTCAGGGTCTGGGAACAAGCGCGTCCGACCCGACCGACCCCCTCTTTTCACCAGGGGATGCGGCGGGGGAAGGACCGCATTTTGACCCTTTGGCGCCAGTGTTCCCGCCCTGTGCCCGTCAGGTTACAGGTTTGAAGATATCGACAGCCATCTTCGCCGCAGCCCCT
>DATJRL010000335.1:0-3340 GCA_035504785.1 Caulobacteraceae bacterium | reverse complement strand
CGGAGAGGGGGCGCGGGGGCTGTCGGCGCGAGGCTCCGGCTGCAAGCAGCGGCGAGCCTCGCCCGGTCGGAGCGCACACTGTCGTCGCAGCCAGGCGCGGCCGCGCGAGCGTGGACATGTAAGGCATTGCCCCCGAAGAGGTTTTAGCTCCTCGAGGCTAGCGAGCCTCGCCGCTGGGGCCAGTGAAAAATAGTTCACTGCCGGTCATGTCGATCCGGAACGGGCGACGACCCGGACCGGCGCTACCAGACTCCGACGTTCGGCATCGACAACCACGGCTCGGCCTTGGGCAACGATCCGCCCTTCTGCAGCAGTTCGACCGAAATGCCTTCGGGCGAGCGGACGAACGCCATGTGGCCATCCCGCGGCGGCCGGTTGATGGTGACGCCGCCATCCATCAGACGCTGGCAGGTGGCGTAGATGTCGTCGACCTCGTAGGCCAGGTGGCCGAAGTTGCGGCCGCCCTGATAATCCTCGGCGTCGTAGTTGTAGGTGAGCTCCACCATCGGCGCCTGGTTCTTCTTGGCCAGCTCCACGTCCTCCGGCGCGCAGAGGAAGCACAGGGTGAAGCGGCCGGCGGGGTTGTCGAAGCGTCGCGCCTCCACCAGCCCGAGCTTGTTGCAGTAGAAGTCTATGGCCCTGTCCAGGTCGGCGACCCGCACCATGGTGTGAAGGTATCTCATCGGCCGGGTCCTCTTTCCGTCTTCGCCGCTCCCTCATAGCGAGTGGGCGCGCGCCCCGGAAGTCCCGCGCCTCAGGCCTCGCGCGTCTGTCGCCTCCAGAGCGCCGCGTACTCGCCGCCCCTGGCGAGCAACGCGGCGTGGTCGCCGCCCTCGGCGATGCGGCCGCGGCGCATGACCAGAATCTGGTCGGCGTCGACGATCGTGGAGAGGCGGTGCGCAATGACCAGGGTGGTGCGGCCGGCGCGCACCTTGCGCAGCGTCGCCTGAATCGCCGCCTCGGTGGGGCCGTCGAGAGCGCTGGTGGCCTCGTCGAGCACCAGCAGTCGCGGGTTGGCCAGCAGGGCGCGAGCAATGCCGACGCGCTGGCGCTCGCCGCCGGAGAGCTTCAACCCCCGCTCGCCGACGCGGGTCTCCAGCCTGTCGGGCAGCGACTGGGCGAAGTCGGCGAGCTCGGCCGCTTCGATCGCCGCCCACACCTGGGCCTCGTCGGCGTCGGGATCGCCGAACGCGATGTTGGCGTAGAGGCTGTCGTTGAACAGCGCCACCTCCTGCGGGACCAGCGCGAGCGCGCGTCGGATCGAGGCCTGGCGGACGTGACGCAGGTCGGCGCCGTCGATCCGCACGACGCCGCCTTGCGGGTCGATCAGCCGCAGGGCCAGTCGCACACTGGTGGTCTTGCCGGCCCCCGAAGGCCCCACGAGCGCCGTCGTCGTCCCAGGCGGCGTGTGGAAGCTGACGTCGTCCAGCCCCATCGAACGCGCCGAGTGCCGGTAGCTGACATGATCGAACACCAGGTCGGCCCCGGCGGCCGAAGCCGGCGGGAAATCCGCCGCGTCCGGCGCGTCCTGGATTTCCGGCAGGATGGCGCGCAGCTCCACCATCTGCTCCATGTCGATGAACGCCTGCCGGATCATCCGGTAGTTCATGCCGAGGTTGCCCAGCGGCGCGTAGACGTTCTGCACGATGAGGATGCAGGCGGTGATCGCGCCGGCGCTCATGGCGTGGTGGACCACCTGCCAGCCGGCCAGGAACACCACGACGCAAAGCCCGAGGCTGAGCAAAAGCGACTGCAGCACGTTGAGCAGCTGCAGCGAGGTGTTCGACTTCACCGCGGCGCGCGCATAGACGCCCAGCGCCTCGGCATAGCGGTCCACGATGCGATCTTCGGACCCGAAGGCCTTGATGGTCTCGAAGTTCATCAGTGCGTCGACCGCCAGGCCCGCGGCGATGCTGTCGGCCTCGTTCATGGCGCGGCGATGGGCGATCCGCCAATTCGAGATGGCGATGGTGACAACGATGTACAGAACGATCGTCAGAACCGTCACCGCGGCCAGCGGTCCATAGTAGAGCGCGGTCATCACCCAGGAGGCGGCGACCAACTCGAACAGCGTCGGGCCGAGGTTGAACACCACGCTGGACAACAGGGTGTCGGTGGACTGGGCGCCGCGATCGATGATGCGCGCGACCGCGCCGGTCTGCTTGCCCTGGTGATAGTTGAGCGACAGGGTCAGGGCGTGCCCGAAGGTCTCCTCGGCCGAGCGGGCCAGCGCCTGTTGCGCGACGGGCGTGAAGATGGCGTCGCGCATCAGCGGGGTCGCGTTGGAAACGAAGCGCAGGACCACCCAACCGGCGGCGAGCCCCATGAACACCGCGAAGATGGTCTCGGCCACGCCCTGGGCCTTGGCCGCGTCGATCGCCCTGCCGATCAGCACCGGCGCATAGACGCCGGTGACCTTGCCGAGCAGGACGAGACCCAGCGCGGCGGCCAAGCGAATGCGCAATCCCTCGGCGCGCGAGCGCAGCACGAGGCGCACCAGTTCGGCCATCGAGCTCCAGAACTTGAATGGCCGCGGCGCCTGAGGACTCGCGGCCGGCGTCGCCGGCGCGTCCTGCACGAACCGGGCGTGGGCGAAGCTCATGTCCGCGGCGCCGGGGGCCCGAGGATCACGGTCGTCTGCTCGCCGCCGCCCGGCGTCAGCCAGTCGACGCGCCAGCCCCCGCCGACCGGCGTGGCCGCGAACAGGGACGTTCCGAGCGGCGTCAGTCGGTTGATCGAGGCGTGAACCTCAACTTCGCCGGTCGGGCTGGCCAGGTCGAAATCGTGGTCGCCGTCGGTGAGCGGCATGTTCAGCGCGAGCACGAAGCGTCCGTCGGCGCTTGCCTGGCCCTGCGCACGCTCCACGCCGTCGACGCGCAGGCTTAGCGTCTCGCCCGGCCCGGCCCGGCCCGCGAGCGTCGCCGCACCCTTGTCGTCGTAGTCGAGCGTCTGCAGCGACGGAAGACTCGCGCCGCCATCGAGCAGCGCGCTGCCGCCGCCGGCGCGCAGCTTGGTCGCGACGCCGCCGGGCGCGACGAACAGGTACCCCGCCGCCTGGACGACGCGCCCGCCTTCCGCCATCGACAGGCTGAACAGCCGCGGTGAACCGGACGCCGGCACGACGAAGCGCCAGCGACCGTCGGCGTCGGCATTGGTGAGGCCCGCGGCCCCTGACGGCGTCGCCAGGCGGACCGCGAGGTTGGGCATCGCCACCCCGCTGAGCTGCAGACCGCCCGCGACCTTGGCCACGCCGGTGAGCTCCGGCGGCGTCGGATAGGCCGGCGCGGCGTTCGTTCCGGCGTCGGCGTTCGCGAGAGGCGCCGATTGACCGCAACCGGTG
>DATJRL010000334.1:0-5094 GCA_035504785.1 Caulobacteraceae bacterium | reverse complement strand
GGCTCGGACTACGGTCGTCGCCATCGAGCAGGGCCAGCGCAGACCGCGGCTTGAGGAACTTCAGAAGTTCGCGAGCCTCTATGGGGTCTCCGTGAATAGCCTGCTGCGGCGAGAGGCGGTCCAGATCGATCTTAAGCCCCGCTTCCGTCGCGCCGGCGAGGCCGATGCCGACGTCGAAGCCGCCGTCGCCCTGCTGACGACGTTGGTCCAGGCGGAGCTGGAGCTTGAAGATCTGCTGGGCGTCCAGCGGGTCCGCAATGACCCGCCCGAACGACCGCTCCTGCCGGGCAATGTCGCCGTCCAGGCCGAGCAGGATGCGGCCGAGCTCCGTCAATGGCTGGGCATCGGCATGGCGCCGGTCCATGACATGATGTCGGTGCTGGAGCTGCAGCTGGGCGCCCGGGTCTTCGTTCGCCGCCTGCCCGCCAAGATCGCTGGCCTGTACGCCTTCGACGACCGCGCCGGCGCCTGCATCCTGCTGAACGCGGCCCATCCCAAGGATCGGCGGGCGCAGACCGGCGCGCATGAGCTGGGCCACTTCACCTCGACCCGGCGCGCGCCCGACGCGCTGCATGCAGGATCCCCCGAGACCAGCCGGGAGGAGCGCTACGCCATCGCGTTCGCACGCGCCTTCCTGACCCCGGCGCGGGCGGTGATGGCCATGTTCAAGGAGATCACTGCCGGCGCGACACAGCTGACTCGCCGGCACATCATCCTATTGGCGCACGCCTTTGGGGTTTCGCGCGAGGCGATGGGGCGTCGCCTCGAGGAACTGGGGCTGACAAAGGTCGGCACCTGGGACTGGTTCGTGCATCACGGCGGTATCACCGATCAGCAGGCGGCGCAGGTGTTGGGCGAGGCCGCTGGGCACGACAGCGCCCGCGTGGACGCGGCGCGGCCCGTCTCCATGCGCGTGGCGCTGCTGGTGGGTGAGGCCTGGGCGAAGGGCCTGCTGAGCGAGGGCCAGATCGCTCGCCTCCTCCAGCTCGACCGCGTCGAGGTGCGTGAATTGATAGACGCCTATGAGGACGAGGGCGTCGGCTCCGAAGACTCGCCGCGGCTGATGGGTTGAGACAGCCCGATGATGGTCGCGGACGCCAGTGTTTGGATCAACCTGGCCGCCACGGGCGGCGCGCATCGGATTCTGGAGGCCATCGGCCGGCCCCTCGTGATCACCGACCTAGCCTTGGGCGAATTGGAGCGGGGCCGGCCGAAGGGGCGCCGCGCCGCGGATGAAGTGGCGGCGATGCTGCACTTGGGCCTGGCGGAAGTCGCGCCCCTCATGGCGGAAGACGAGGCATTGTTCTTGTCGCTGGTGAGCGGTTCGGCCTCCGAGACCCTGGACGACGGTGAGGCCGCGACCCTGGCCTGCGCCGAGCGTCTCGGGGCCTGGGCGGTCATCGATGAGCGCAAAGCGACCAGCCTGGCTGCGCGACGACTTCCGCATCTAGAGATCCGCTCGACGTGCGACTTGCTACTGAGCCCAAGCGTGCGCGGGGCGCTGGGCGAGCCAGGTCTCGCGGAAGCGCTGTTCGCCGCTTTGATGGAGGCCCGAATGCGGGTGCCAGATGCATACGCCGCCACCATCGTTGGCCTGCTGGGTTCGAGGGCGGCATCATGCTTGAGCATCCCCGCGCGGTTCCGGGCGGCCTGTTCGCAGGGCTGACGGCGACGATCGACGCTACTGGAAATTTCGTGCCTTCTGCTTGAGCGTGCCGACATGTGGGTCGGGACTGTAGATGTCCCGGCTCGAACGGGGTCCGCGAGGGTCGGGCCCGTGGGCGCCTCGGCGCGCTTCGTCCCCGGTGCCGGCCGCGAGCGGGAAGGGGGTGTCGCGCTGGCCCAAGCTTGAGAGCAGAGGCGTCAGGTCGCGGACCTGAGCCAACGCTTGGACAGGAGGACGCTCTACGTCGCGTGGTTCGCGGCACCGCCTGACGACGCGGCTTCCCGCCGGCGCGTTTCGGCCGCCGACCAGTCCTCAACGGCTCGGACGATGCTCGTTGCTCCTCGCCCGGTTGCGTAGACAAGCGGGCGGTCGCCTCGACGGGCCTTGATGAAGTCAGTCGCGGCATGTTTGGCGGATGCCCAAACGATCACAACGAGCTCGGCGCGGGCGACCATGGCGCCGAGAGCGGCGCTGCCGCCGTGGTCGTGGTTCAGCTCAACCGTGAGGTTGGGGATCGCGCCCCGGAGCAGTCCCTCCGCCTGTCGAGCCGCGGGTTCCGTAAGGGTGTAGATGCCGAGGATCTTGCCTTCGAGCGCGGGGCTCTCGAGGGCGGTCTCAGCGGGTGAGGACGCGTCGCCGAGGTCGATGCCCACCTCGACGGCAAGGGCGGCCAACGTCAGGCGCTGACCCTCGGACAAGCGCGTCCAAAGTGTGGTGAGCACCGAAATGACGTTGACGCTGAAGTCCTGCAGCTTCGCGGGGACGATTGGCGTGAAACTCCGCGCGATCTCTACGATCTCGAGAGCGTCATAGGCGGAAGTACGGCTGAGGCCCTCGCTGGCGATGGTTTGCGCGGCATCCAGGGCATCGCGGTACTCGGTGGCCGATAGACCGCACTGCAGCGCCCCCTCGAGGAGCCCCGCGGCCGACCGGAGCGCCGTCTCACCGCGCCGAGCGCTCAGCGCCATGCGCGTGAGGATGGCGACATAGACAGGGCACAGGTCTCGCCGCGGCCAACGGGGGTCCGACTGCGCCCATTGCACGAGGTAAGGAGTCGCCTGGCCGAAACGTTCTTCGGCTAAACCGTCCGGGATGATTTCAATCTTGGCGGCCAACGCGCGAGCGGCGCTGACGTCGGTGTCTTCGTCGGGCAGACGCCAAGCGGTCGCGCCGGCGGCGGCGGACGCGGCCGAGGCGAAGTTGTCCCGTGGGAGGACATCCACCCAGCTCGTCCAGTCGGCCGGCGCCTCATAGTCCCCGGTCCGCTCCAGGACCTCTTGCCAGATCGCCCGATTGGCGGGACGGCGGAGGAGATCGTCGCGCGCCGCCGCGCTGAGGGCGTTGATCGCTCCGAGGAGCGCCGCGTCGGCTGCCGGATCACCCTCTGCTGGAAGCCCCGCCACGGTGATCAGCGCCGCGCGCGCCATCGCCACCGGATCGCTTGTCGGCGGCGCTTCGCGTGGGAGTGCAGCCTCTCGCGGGACGTCCTCGTGCGGCGCAATGAGGACAGTGCGCAGCCGTTCGACGGCCTGTCGAGATGGATTGGGGGCAATGCTCAGGAGCAGCCGCGCGTACTCCATCGCCGGATCGACGCGGACCAGCTCCGGCGCGCGCTCGGCGCCGGCGGCGCTGTCGTAGGCGGCGGTCCAGTAGACGGCCTCGAGCAGGATTTCGGCGGTGGCGGGGGAGGGCCCAGCCAGTGACAGCGCCTCGAAGCGGTCGTGCCAACGGACAGCGCCCCAGTCGCCGGCGGCGCCCAGGATCTGGATCTCAAGTTGGACGAGATTCAGGGCCTCAAGCCGTGACTCTTCGCGCAGGACGGCAAGGATTCGCCAGGCCTCGGCGACGTCGCCTCCGTTCAGCGCGTCCTGAAGCGCCGCGAGCAGACGCGCGGTCGGCTCAGGCCGAGCGATGGCTAGGTCCGGGGCGCCTTCAAGGAGGCTAGCCAAGCGAAGGAGCGCGCGGACGGTGACGGTCTCGCTTTGACTATAGCGACCGGGTCGGAGGCGGGCGGCGCTTGCGACGCCGGCGTCGAGCAGCACCTGGTCGACCGGGCGGGCAGGGTCGAGTGAGTCGGGTGCGCCCTCAAAGTCAGTGAACGTGGGTCCGGCGAACGCGAGAAGCAGGGGCTGCAGCTTGCGCCATTCGGCCGTCGTACTGGCTGCCGCATAGATTACAAGGTCGCCGCCCGGATCGCGGGCTGGAATCACCGCGCCCGGGAAGCGGGTCGATTGGAGGGTTCCCACCAAACCGCGCGCGTCAAGCGTGAGGCTGTCCCAGTCAGCCGCCGCGGCGAGTGCGCCCTGATCTAGCGTCAGCCCCATTGAAGGCTCCCGCTCCAGCGTTCGTGAAGGGCGAGTCGACGTGACGCGGCGGCCTGCCGATCCACGCGCAGAAGAACGTGTTCTTCGCTCGAGGTCAGACCGCTGTGGGTCAGGTTCATCGAGCCGCCGAAGATGAAGTCTTCGCCCACGACGGTTTTCTCGTGCGCGGTGGAGGCGATCGCGAGTCCCAGACGGCCCTCGGTTTCCAACTGAAGATCCTGGAGGGTGCGGATAAAGAGGTTGTTGTGGTCGACCTCCCGGACGACGACGCAGAGACGGCCGCTTCGGCTGGCCAAGGCCCTGATGACGTCGGTTAGGCGAATGGAGGCGGCCGGCCAGTCTGGGCGGACTGCGCTGAAGGCGCGAGCGGTGTTGTCGATCACCTCAACGTCGGAGATCCAGGCCGACAGAATCCATAGCTCCGGGCTGGGCCTAAGCAGCTCGGACAGGAAAAGGGTCTGCAGGGTGTCGCGAATGGCCCGGCTTTGCCACGGACCACTGTAGTCGCGGCTCAGCATCAGACCTGCTCCCGCAGAATGACGCTGGCCCAAACCCGCTCATCGTCCTTCGCGATGCGCTCAACCACGGCATATAGGCTGAGCGCCCCGATATGAATCGGGGTCGCCTGGAGGCGGACCATCGCCTCGCCGAGTCGTCGCTGTTCGAGGATCGGCGCGGACAGGGTGGCGGCGCCGTCGAGGGCGAGGAGGTCGGTCAGGCGGTTCCACCAATCGCCTTCCTCGAGCGGGACCGCCGCCCGGGCGCCCTCGAAGAGCAGACTGCGGACCAACGCTGGTTCGCAGGGGAGGGGGCCGCGATAGGGATTCCAACTGGTCAGGCTCTGGCGGTGTAGCGCCGCCGAGCGCGGCCACAGCAGGCTTGCGAAAACCGCCGCTCGGGTAGCGGCATCCGTCGTCTCCGTGAAGATCCCGGCCTGTCGGCCCAGGTCATTGGCCTGGACATCGTCGACCGCCAGCACGGCGATCTCACGGAGGTCGAGTTCAAGCCCAAGACGGGTCTCCACCTCTGCCCACACCGACAGCAGCCGTCGCGCGACGGCGTCATGCGCTGGGCCGAGGCCGGGCGCGAGCATGCGGGCGCTCA
>DATJRL010000333.1:0-10620 GCA_035504785.1 Caulobacteraceae bacterium | reverse complement strand
CCGGCGAGTTGGCGAAGACGCTCCACCAGTCGCCGCGGGTGCCGGTGGCGGTGCCGGGCTCGGACACCGGGTCGCGGTCGCCGAACAGGGCCTTGTAGTAGCGGAGGATAGTCTCGGAGGCGACCTCCGCCTTCGGAACCTCGCGCAGCCGCGGCATCAGGCGTGCGCCGGCGCTTTGGCTCGGGCGGGGACGAGGGCGATGTCCTCCGGCTTGCCGAGCTGGCGGGTCAGGCAGGCGAACTCCAGCATGATGCCGTTAGGATCGGTGAAGTAGACCGAGCGGACGAAAACGCCGGGATGCAGGTCGCGCGAGACGCCGGCGGGGCTGTCGTCGTGGTTCACCACCACCGGCACCGACACATGCACCCCGGCGGCCTTCAGTTCGGCGATGCTGGCTTCCAGCTGGTCCTCGTCCATCTCGAACGCCACGTGGTTCATCGAGCCGACCGCGCTCATCGGCTTCTTCGGGAAGTCCTCCACGGCGGCGACGCCCGGCGCGGCCTTCGGGGCGTTCTGCCACCAGAAGAAGGCGAGCAGGCTGCCGCCGCCGCAGTCGAAGAAGAAGTGCTGGCCGCCGTCGGGCAGCTGCACGGTCTTCACCAGCGGCATGTGCAGCACCTCGGTGTAGAACGCCACCGTCTCCGCCATGTCGCGGCACACGAGCGCCAGGTGGTTGATGCCCTTGGTCTTCATAACGCGTCCTTCCCGCCGGCGATGGTTGGATGCGATGATTACGCCGGACCGGGTGAAACGCCAGACTGACCGAGCGTCAGCGTCCTGTGTCCTTCGAGACGCCCGCTAGCGCGGGCCCCTCAAGATGACGAACATTGTGCAACCCCCACCAATCTCGTCATGGTGAGGCGTGGCCGCCAGTCCGCGTCTCGAACAACGCACGAACCCACAGCCAGGAGACGCCATGCGAACCGCCAATCTCGGACCGCTGGGTCCAGTCAGCCGGCTGACCCTGGGCGGCGGCGGCATCGGGCAGATCTGGGGCGAGACCAGCCGCGAGGAGGCCGAGGCCACCATCGCCGCGGCCATCGACGGCGGCATCGACTTGCTGGACGCCGCGCCGGGCTATCGCAACTGCGAGACGTTCATCGGCGAGGTGTTCGGCGGACGGCTGCCGGCGGGCGTGAAAATCACCACCAAGCATTCGCTGGGCACGGTTCCGGCTGGCGACGCGGCGGGACGGCTGCGAGCCTCGCTGGAAGCCAGCCTGGCGGCGATGCGACTGCCGCGCGTCGACCTGTTCTTCCTCCACACCAATATCTGCGCCGACGACTTCGCCTACGCCCACGGCGCCGACCGCCAGGACCAGGTCGCCACCCGCTGGACCCAGTACGAGACCGAGGTGATCCCGGCGATGCTGGCGCTGCGGGCCGAGGGCAAGATCGGCCACTGGGGGATCACCGGCATCGGCCAGCCGGACGCGGTGATCCGCGCGCTGCGTCACGAGCCGAAGCCGGCCGTCGTCCAGGCCATCGCCAACCTGATGGACAGCGCCGGCGCGCTCAACCGCTATGGCGGTCCGGCCCGGCCGCGCGAGGTGATCGCGGCGGCGAAGGCCGAAGGGATCGGCGTGATGGGCATCCGCGCGGTGCAGGCCGGCGCCCTCACCCGCGCCATCGACCGCACGGTGTCGCCCACCTACCCTGACGCCAGGGACTACGACCGCGCCGCCCCGTTCCGCGCCCTCTGCGAGACCTGGGGCGAAGACCCCGCCTACATCGCCCACCGCTACGCCCTCGGCATCGACGGCGTCGGCACGGTGGTGCTGGGTGTGAAGAACCGCGCCGAGCTGCGTCAATGCCTGGACGCCGAGGCGGCTGGGCCGCTGGAGCCGGATCGCGTGGCGGCGGTCGATGGGTTGGGACTGCGACCCTAGGATTGGATCGTATATTGCGCGGGATCTGAATTATGGCTATATGTCTGGCTATAATCGGGAATCCGGATGACGACCTACAGCGTCGCCGACGCGAAGAACGGCTTGCCGAGATTGATCGATCGCGCGCTGGAAGGCGAAGAGGTGATCATTTCTCGTCACGGAAAGGCGGTCGCTGAACTGCGGCCAATCGCCCCGCGGGCAAAAAGGATCACGGCCGCGAGCTATGCCTGGCTGCGGGACCGCCGGCGGGGCCGCAAGGGCGCCGGGCTGACGTCGGTCGAGCTGCTGAACCAGCTCTACGACGAGCCCGAAGCGTGACGGCATACCTCGATGCGAGCGCGATCCTGCCGATCTTGATCGAGGAACCCGGCAGTGCGGTGGTGGACCAATTCGTCGCCGAGAGCGGAGAGGCGCTCGTCATCAGCGAATTCGCCGCCGCCGAGGTAGCATCCGCGCTCTCGCGGCTCGTTCGAACCGGGATTCTGGAACTCTCCGACGCGGCGTCGCGGCTGGCGGATTTCGACGCCTGGCGAACCGCATCGACCGACGACCTGGATATGCAAGCGTCGGACATCCGCCTCGCCAACGTGTTCGTTCGCCGGTTCGATCTCATGCTGAGGGCGCCGGACGCGCTGCACGCCGCAGCCTGCCGCCGCGAAGATCTGACCCTGGTGACGTTCGACCGGCGTTTCGCGACAGCCGCCGAAGAGCTTGGGGTCAGGACCAGGCTTTTGGCGGCCCCTGGGTGACTCAGAGGGGGCTTGGCGCTCCCCCATCGACGCGACCGGCCTGCGCGCCTAAGGAACCCGCATGCTCCTGCACCTTTCCACCTGGGCCGAGATCGAGCGCTATCTCGAGACGTCGAAGACCGTCGTCATCCCCATTGGCTCCAACGAGCAGCATGGACCGACGGGCCTCCTGGGCACCGACTGGCTGTGTCCCGAGATCATCGCGCATGAGGCGCACAAGGCGCACGACATCCTGGTGGCGCCGACGTTCAACATCGGCATGGCCCAGCACCACCTGGACTTTCCCGGCACCATCGCCCTGCGCCCCTCGACCTTCATGGCCGCCATCGGCGACTGGGCGCGGTCGTTGGCGCACCACGGCTTCGAGAAGCTGTACTTCCTCAACGGCCACGGCGGCAACGTGGCCACCATCGACGCCGCTTTCTCCGAACTCTACGCCGAGGCCAGCTACGCCGGCCGGCCGCGCGGCTTCGCGCTGAGGCAGCGCAACTGGTGGGACCTGAAGGGCGTCGGCCATTTCGCGCGCCAGCAGTTTCCCAGCGGCCATGGGAGCCACGCCACGCCGTCGGAGATCGCCGTCACCCAGTGGGGCTATCCCGACTCGATCAAGAGCGCCAACTACGCTCCGCAGATCGCGCCCTCGGGGCCGATCCGCGAAAGCTCAGATTTCCGCAAGCGCCACCCGGACGGGCGCATGGGCTCGGACCCCGGCCTGGCGACCCCCGAGAAAGGCGGTGAGTTGGTCAGGCTCGCCGTGACGGGCCTGGTCGAGGAGGTGGCCGCCTTCGGCGCGGAACCGCCGGCGGGCGGTTG
Organism: Caulobacteraceae bacterium; assembly: GCA_035504785.1. Classification (GTDB taxonomy): domain Bacteria; phylum Pseudomonadota; class Alphaproteobacteria; order Caulobacterales; family Caulobacteraceae; genus Acaudatibacter. The sequence goes on along the minus strand of DATJRL010000333.1, from coordinate 7,170 downwards.
AAGGGGCGCGCGTCCGCGGCTTGACGGGCGCCGTCGACGCGGGTCGGATGCGCCCCTCAGCGAGGGCGGGCGATGCGCGACGAAGCCGATCCCATCGTCGTGACGGTGACGGGGGGCCGGGCGCGCGGCGACCTGGACGAAGGCGTTCACGTCTTCCGCGGCCTGCCCTACGCGGCGCCGCTGATCGGCGCAAACCGCTGGCGCGCCCCGCAACCGCCGCCGCCCTGGGAGGGCGTGCGCGACGCCACCCGGTTCGGACCAGCCTGCCCGCAGCCCTCCATCGCCGACAGCATCGCCTCCGGGATGATCCGCTGGAAACGCGCGTCGCGGTTGTTCATCGACACCATCGGCAATCTCGGCGCGCCGACCGGCGAGGCTTCGCTGGTGCTGAACGTCTGGACGCCTGATCCCGACCCCGAGGCGAAGCTGCCGGTGCTGGTGTTCATCCATGGCGGCTCGCTCGCCGCCGGCGCGGGCTCGCAACCGATCTACGACGGCCGGGCGCTGGCCAAGGCCGGGCTGGTGGTGGTGACCATCAACTACCGCCTAGGCCTGCTCGGCTTCATGGGCGGCGACGATCTCTTCCCGAACGGGCTCGGCGTGGCCAACCGCGGCTTCCTCGACCAGGTCGCCGCGCTCACCTGGGTGGCGGAGAACATCGCGGCCTTCGGGGGCGATCCGGGGCGCGTGACCGTGTCGGGCGAGTCGGCCGGCGCGGCGAGCGCGCTGGCGATGATGACGACGCCGGCGACCGAAGGACTGATCCGCCGCGTGATCAGCTTCTCCGGCGCCCCGCTGGCCTATCCGCACGAGGACTGCAGCCGCTTCGCCAAGGACTACTTCGCCGCCATCGGCGTCGAGACCGCGGACGAGTTGGTGGCGCTGACCGACGCGCGCATCTTCAAATCCCGGCCGCAGCCGCAGGCGTTCTTCTTCCGCAACGCCAAGCGCTACGGCGCGCTGGGCGCGGACCACCTCGGCTACCTGGTGGCGGCGACCGGCACGGAACTGTTCCCGGATCCGCCGCTGGACTTCATCGCCGCCGGCAAGGCGCGCGGGGTGGACCTGATGATCGGCACCTGCCGCTACGAAGGCCGGCTGTGGTCCATCACGCTGCCGCTGCCCGGCGCCCTGGCGGCGCGAACGATGTTCAATCTCATCGGCGGCGTGATGAAACCGCGAGGCAAACCGACCGAGACGTTCAAAGCCTATCGCGCCCTGATGCCCGGCGCCTCCGGCCAGGCCGTCCGGGAGCGCGCGATGTGCGACGCCCTCTTCCGCAAGCCGTCGGTGGAGATCGCCACCGCCGTGGCCCAGGCCGGCGCCGACGCCTACCTCTACCGCTACGACTGGCCCTCGCCGGCGCTGAACGGAGCTTACGGCGCCATGCATGGCCCCGATATTCCCGGCGTCTTCCAGACCTATGCCGAGATGGCGGCGCTGGTCGGACCGGAAGCGGGCGCACGCCCGGCGGGCGACGCGCTGCACGCGGCCGTGGTCAGCTTCGTCAAGACGGGAACGCCCGCCATCCCGGGCGCGCCGGACTGGCCGGCCTACGACCCCGAGACCAAGCCCTGCATGGTGATCGACCAGACCTGCGAGCTTCGCCGAAACCTCGACGGCCCGTTCGAAGCGGTCTGGTAGACCCGGGTTCTACGGGTGGTGGGCGGTGAAGGTTCCGACCCGCCCGGGTAGGCCGGCGTACTTCACCTCTCCGCGGATGACGCCATCCGCGCCGAGTACGCCGGCGAAGGAGAACAGGCCGTTGGCCCCATTGGGCGCCGTGGCCTTGACGTCCGCCGTCCAGCCGATCTTGGCGCCCACCGCCGTGCCGCTGGCCGGCCCGAGCGCATCGGCGCCCTTGCAGGTCCCGGCGATGATCGCGCCGGTCTGCTGCAGCACGCAGACCGAGGTCACGTTCAGCACCACCGGGCCGTCGGCATGAATCGCGCCGACGATGTCCCACGTGCCGGCGAAGTCGTCGGCGCCGGCGATAGCGGGAACGGCGGCGAGCCCGGACCCGGCGAACACGGCGAGAAGTGTGGTTTGGATGGCCTTCATGCGTCCCCCAATCGTCTATCAGCGTCCGGACGAACGCTGCATTTTGCGAGAAAGCGCTACTGAAAAGCTTGCTCAGCTAGTCACAGCGCGAGGCTCCGGGCAAGGCGCAGCTTGCGCTCAGGCCGCCACCACGTCGGCGCCCTCGACTCTCACCGCCCACGGCCACAGCGCCCGCCCGACGCACGGACCGGCGACGCACTGGCCGCTGCCGATGCGGAACAGCGCGCCGTGCGAGCCGCAGAGGATGAGGTCGTTCTCGCGGGTCAGGTAGCGATCCGGGACCGGCGCCAGCGGCAGGCCGGTGTGCGGGCAGCGGTCGACATAACCGAAGAGCTCGCCCTCGCGCCGCACCACGAAGCCGAGGAAGAGGTAGTCGCCGGCCCGGAACATGAACCCCCTCGAACCCGGGTCGGGGATGTCGGCGAGCGCGCAGAGGCGGAGGCCCGGCGCGGGCTGGGCGGGATTGCCGCTCACGCGAACTTGCCGGCGGTGTGGCGCCAGGGCCGGATGTCGACGCTCTGGAACAGCCCGGCCTTCACATAGGGATCGCCAGCGCTGAACGCCTTGGCCGCCGCGAGATCCTCGACCTCGATGATCATCAGCGATCCCGCCATGTCGCCCTTGTCGTCCAGAAACGGACCGCCGAGGCGAAGCACGCCCGCCAGGCCGCCGATGTAGGCGAAGTGGGCCCCGCGATTGGCCAGGCGGAGCGGCAGCGCGTCGGGCTTGTCGAGGCAGGTGAGGACGAACAGGGCCATTCAGATCTCCGAGCGAAGCGGACGAGCGAGCAGCGTCGCGATGGCGTCGTCGACGCTGGCCTCGCCGCCGAGAATGGCGGCGACCGCGTCGCTGATCGGGGTCTCGACGCCGAGCTTGCGAGCCAGGTCGCGCACGGCCGGCGCGGAGGCCACGCCCTCGGCCACCGAAACCTTGCCGGCGAGCGCGCCCTCCAGGCTCTCGCCGCGACCCAGCGCCAGACCGACGCTCATGTTGCGCGATTGCGAGCTGGAGCAGGTGAGCACCAGGTCGCCAAGACCGCAGAGCCCCGCGACCGTCTCCGCCCGCCCGCCCAGTGCGACCGCGAGCCGGGTCAGCTCGGCGAATCCGCGCGTCACCACGGCGGCGTGGGCGCTGCGCCCAAGCCCCCGGCCCTCGACGACGCCGCAGGCGATCGCCAGGACGTTCTTGATCGCGCCGCCCGCCTCCGCGCCGACCATGTCGCCGGAGACGTAAGGACGGAACGTCGGGGTGGCGATCGCCTCGGCGATGCGCCGCGCGAGGTCCGAGTTCGGGCTGGCGAGCGTGACGGCGGTAGGCAAGCCCCGGGCCACCTCGGCCGCGAAGCTCGGGCCGGAGAGCACGGCCGGCGCGGCGCTCGGCAGGGTCTCGGCCAGCACCTCGCCCATCAATTTCAGCGAGCCCTGTTCGACGCCCTTGGCGCACAGCACGACCGGCAATGCTGCACGCGAATGCTGCACGAATTGCCGCAGCATTTTGCGCAGGTGCTGCGCGGGGACCGTGGCCAGGATCAGATCGGAGGACGCCAGGTCGGCGAGGTCTTCGGTGGCCGCGATGGCGGGGTCGAGCGCGATACGGGGCAGGAACAGCGGGTTCTCGTGCGAGGCGTTGATCGCGGCGACCGTCTCGGGCTCGCGCGCCCAGATCACCGGCTGATGGCCGGCCCGAGCGGCGACCTGCGCCAGCGCCGTGCCCCAGGCGCCGCCGCCCATCACCCCGACGCGGCTCACGCCTTGGCTCCCTTGCGGCCCGGCCTGTGCGTGGGGTTGGCCCGGGCCGCGGCCTCGTCCAGCGGCCAGCGCGGTCGGGCCACGGCGTCCAGGCCGTCCTCGAAGCCCGCCGCCAGACGTTCGGCGCCGGCCAGCGCGATCATCGCGGCGTTGTCGGTGCAGTACTCGAGCGGCGGGGCCGTGAAGCTGAAGCCGTGGTCCGCCGCCGTGGCTTCGAGGCGCGCCCGAACCACCGCGTTGGCCGCGACGCCGCCGGCCACGACGAAACGCCGATGCTGCGCAGCATGCTGCGCAGCATAGATCTTCATCGCGCGCTGGCCGCGCTCGGCGAGCTGGCGGGCGATGGCGGCCTGGACGCCGGCCGCGAGGTCGCGGCGATCGCTCTGAGTGACCATCGTCTCGGCCAAGCGCGCGGCCGCGGTCTTCAGGCCGGAGAACGAGAAATCGCAGCCCTCGCGGCCCAGCAAAGCGCGTGGCAACGCGTAGCGCTCCGGGTCGCCGCCGACCGCGAGCCGCTCGAGCGCCGGGCCGCCGGGATAGGGCAGCCCGAGCGACTTGGCGATCTTGTCGAAGGCCTCGCCAGCCGCATCGTCGATGGTCGACCCCAGCCGCCGGCAGGCGCCCACTTCGGCCACGTCCAGCAACTGGCAATGGCCGCCGGACACCAGCAGCAGCAGGAACGGATAGGGCAGGTCGGCCGCGAGCCTGGCCGACAGCGCGTGGCCTTCGAGGTGGTTCACCGCGATCAGCGGCTTGCCTCCGGCCAGCGCCAACGCCTTGCCGAACGAGAGCCCGACCATCACCGCGCCCACCAAGCCCGGACCGGCGGTGGCGGCGACGCCCGACAGGTCGGCCAGGGCGACGCCGGCTTCGGCCAACGCGGCCCGCGTCACCGGCTCGATCAGCTCGACGTGGGCCCGCGCCGCCACCTCCGGCACCACCCCGCCGAACGGCGCGTGATCGGCGACCTGGCTCGCGACCACCGACGAGCGCACCCGCGCGCGGCCCTCGGCGCCGAGGGCCACCACCGCGGCGGCGGTCTCGTCGCAGCTGGTCTCGAGGCCGAGGACGAGCAGGGGCGGGCGCATCTCAGGTTGCCGGGGCGTTGGGCGGCGTGTAGCAGCCGTGGCCATTCTCTGGATCATTCATTGGCGCCCGCAGCTAGTCGCTTGGCTTCCTCCTCGCAACCCATCGTCCGTATCGGGACCCGCGGCTCGAAGCTGGCGCTGACCCAGTCCGGGATCGTCCAGCGCCAGATCGCGGCGGCGCTGGGCGCGGCGCCGGAAGAGGCCGACAGGGTCGCGCCGCTGATGGTGATCGCGACCACGGGCGATCGGGTGCAGGATCGCCGCTTGCTGGAGATCGGCGGCAAGGCGCTGTTCACCAAGGAGATCGAGGAGGCGCTTCTCGACGGGCGCGTCGACTGCGCCGTCCACTCGCTGAAGGACATGCCGTCCGAACTGCCGCCCGGCCTCGCCATCGGCGCGATCCCCGAGCGCGAGGATCCGCGCGACGCTTTCCTCAGCCACAAGGCCGCGTCGATCGAGGCGCTGGCCGAGGGCGCGACGTTTGGCGTCGCCGGCTTGCGGCGCCAGGCCCAGACGCTGCACAAACGGCCCGACCTGACTCCGGTCCTGCTGCGTGGGAATGTCGACACACGCCTCGCCAAGCTCGAAGCCGGCGCGGCCGACGCGATCATCCTCGCGCTCGCCGGGCTGAGCCGTCTGGGTCTCGGTCATCTGCCGCGTTCGCTGATCGATCCGGTCGAGCAGCCGCCCGCGCCGGGCCAGGGCGCCCTGGCTATCGAGACGCGGTCGGACGACGTCGACGCGCCGTGGCTCGCCGCCCTGCGTCACGGCCCGAGCCTGATGACGGTCGCCGCCGAACGCGGCGCGCTGGCGGCGCTGGAAGGCTCCTGCAAGACCGCCATCGGCGCCCATGCCCGCATCGACGGCGCGCGCCTGACCCTGATCGTCGAGGCGCTGACGCCGGACGGCGCGCGGCGCTTCCGCCGCGGGGGCGAGACGGATGTCTCCGGCGGGGAAGCGGCCGCCCGCGCCCTCGGGGACCGGCTGGGCCGGGCCGTGCGCGACGAAGGCGGCGATGCGCTGATCCTGTGACTCTCGACGCTACCGTGACACCGCCCCATACCCTCTGGATCACCCGAGCCCAGCCAGGCGCCGACGCCACCGCCCGGCGGCTCGAGGAGATCCGCCTGTCGTCGGTGGTGGCGCCGCTGCTGGTCGTTGAGCCCATCCCGGGCGCCGCCGTGGACCTCGCGGACGCGGCGGCGATCGTCTTCACCAGCGCCAACGCCGTCGCCGCCTTCGCCGCGCTCTCCCCGGAGCGGTCGCTGCGGGTCTTCGCGGTCGGCGACGCCACCGCCGGCGCGGCGCGGGGCGAGCGGTTCAGGAACGTGCTTTCGACCCAGGGCGACGTGCACGCGCTCGCCGCTGCGCTCGCCGCCCGGCGCCGGGAGCTGCGCGGCGTCATCGTCTATCCGGCCGCCGCGGAGCCCGCGCAGGATCTGGCCGCCGCCCTGGCCCCGGCCGGCCTCACCGTGCGCCAGACCGCGGTGTACGAAACCGTCGCTGCGCCGCCCCCCGCCTCGCTGCTGGCGCGGCTGCCCGAGATCGACGGCGTGCTGCTGCACTCGGCCAAGGCGGCGGGCGCGCTGGCCGAGGTTCTGCTCGACCATCCCGCGCCCCACATCACCGCCTATTGCCTGTCGCGCCAGGTCGCGGCGCCTTTGCATGGCGCGGACCTGGCCGGCGTCCGGGTTGCGCCGGCGCCGAACGAAGCGGCGCTGCTGGCGTTGCTCGAAAGTCTCGCCGCCGCCTGATCCGATCGCGCCTGCGGGGGTCCATTTCGCGGCCGATTGCGCCGGCGGGCGCCATGGTCCACTTGTTGTGACGCCATGAGCGCCGCGCCCGACCCTGCCGAGCTGGCGCCGTCCCGCGATCCGGCGGCGTACGGCCGGCGTCCGCTGTTCACCGGCCGCTTCTTCGCCTGGATCGCCGTCTGCCTCGTCTGCGCCGGCGTCGGCCTCGCCGTCGGACGCTACGGCGCGAGCCTGGCGCCGGCCGGGCCCGAGCCGTCGCCGCCGGAGGGCGAGAGCCGGCAGGCGCCGCCGACGCCCGCTCCGGCCCCGGCGCCGAGCCTCGCGACCTCCCAGACCCTCCCGCCCCCGTCCGCGCCATCGGACGGCGCGCTGGACGCCCGCGTCTCGCGCCTCGAGGCCGCCGCGTCGCGGACCGACGCCGCCGCCGCCGGGGCCCTGGCCGCCGCGGCGCTCACCGAAGCCGCCCAGGGCTCGGCCCCGTTCGGCGCGGACCTGGCCGCCTACGAGCGCCTGGCGCCC
>DATJRL010000332.1:0-2736 GCA_035504785.1 Caulobacteraceae bacterium | reverse complement strand
GGACGGCAAGGGCTGTGCGATCCTCAAGGCTGCGCGCTTCGCTCCGGCGACGGACGGAAGCGGGACGGCGGTTCATGGGCTGATCGACGCTCAGGTGAAGTGGCCGCAGGGCCAGGTTGTCGTTGGCGCCAGCGCCCCAGACGTGGAACTGAACCTCTCGCACATGCCTGCGGGCGTGACCGGACGGCCCGTCGCCGACCTCGCCCTCACCGTCAGCGCCACCGGCGCGGTCGAATCCTGCGATGTGCTCAAGAGCGCTGGGCGCGCCGACTTCAACTCCATCGCCTGCACGACCGGCGTGAAGGATGGGCAGATCGCGGCGGCCAAGGACGCGGGCGGTCGGTCCGTTCGGTCCGTTCAGGCGCTGAATGTCCGCTTCGCCGTCTATGCGCATATCGATCAGATCCCAGCCGACCGCATCCACGACGTCTATCCGGACCGCGCGCTCAAAGCGGGCGTCAGCGGCTTCGCGGTCATCCGATGCGACGCGAAGCCCGACGACCATCTCGACGACTGCGCCGTAGACGAGGAAAGCCCGCCGGGCTTCGACTTCGGCGAAGCGACCCTGCGCCTGGCGAAGGACGGCCAGTTCCGGCTCACCCCCGCCGAGCTCGGCGAGGTCTTCATCGTCATGAAGTTCGAGCCGTCGCGGGAGCGGTAGTTTCACCCGGACCGCCCGCATCCTGCCGGCCCTGTTCTCGTTTCCCACTGGATGGCCACATGAGACCGGTTTTGCTCGCGCTTTACCTGCTGACGATGGTCGCCCTGATCGTCGGCCTCGATGTCGCAGTTTTCAGGCACAGGCTCTGGGAGCGCCTGGCCCTCAATGTCGGCATTGTCCTGGTGTTCGGGGCTTTCTACTACCGGTTCTTCCACCATTCGTGATGCCCTGAAGAGCGTGCTAGGCCTGCGCCATCAGCAGGACGAGCTTGCCATGGGCCTGGCCGCTAACGCTCAGGTCGACCGCCTCGCGCCAGTCTTCGAGCCGGAAGGTCCGTGCGACCGGGATTGTAAATCGGCCCTCGGCTGCGAGCTTCGCGAACTCGCCGAACGCGTCGTGGCGCAGGCCGCGGGCGAAGCTGTTGCGGACCCCGAGCGCGTCCGCGGCAGGGCCATGGTTGCTGATCGTCAGCACACGGCGCCCGTCGCCGCCGGCGATCTCGACGAGGTCGGGCAGGACGTCGCTGATCGGGCCTGCGTCCAGGATCAGGTCCGGGACGCCGCCGCAGATTTCGCGGACCCGCTCGACCATGCGGTGTCCATAGGACGTGACCGCGACGCCGAGGTTGCGCAGCTGTCCGGCGAAGGTCTCGCCCGCAACCGCAATCACCCGCGCGCCGCGCATGAGCGCCATCTGGACGGCGGCGAAACCCATCATCGTTCCTGCGCCATAGACCAGCAGGGTCTGACCGGCGGCCACGCCAAGTCCGTCGAGGCTCCGGCTCGCCGTCTCCACCGCCATCGGCAGGGCGGCGGCGTCCAAGAGGTCGAGCCCTCCCGGGACCCGCGTCCAAGCGGTCAGGATCGCGTAATCGGAGGCCCCGGCGCTCGGATAGCGGCTGTAGTCGACAGCCCCCAGGACGCGATCGCCGAGCTGCAGGCGTGGCACGCCCTCGCCGACTGCGTCGACCGTTCCGGACACGTCGAGGCCCACGCCCCGCGGGAGCTCGGTGGCGAACAGGCCGCGACAGAGGGCCCAGTCCGCAGGGGTCAGGCCGCAGGCGTGCACTCGCACGCGGATCTGACCGGCGGCAGGGCTCGGGATGGCGGCTTCCTCCAGGCGCAGCACATCCGCCGGCTCGCCGTAGGCGTGGAAGCGGATGGTTCTCATCCTCTTGGTCATATCGGCCTCCGCGGCGCGCGCAGACGCTGTCCCGCGCGGGCGTAAGCCGGCGGCGAGCATCGAGTGCGTGATTATGTCAGTAACTGACATGATAAACGTAGAGACAGTCACTGACAATAACGATAGGCATGGGGCCATGCCGCGGAGTGGAGAAGAGGCGCGCCGCCGCCTGCAGCAGGCGACCCTGGAGCTGTTCCTCGAGCGCGGCTACGAGGCGACGACGACGGCCGAGATCGCCGCCCGGGCCGGCGTCACCGAACGGACGTTCTTCCGGCATTTCGCGGACAAGCGCGAAGCCCTGTTCGATGGCGAAGAGGTTTTCCGCGACGCCCTGAGCGAGGCCGTCCTCGCCGCGCCCGAAGAGATGGATCCGATGGGCGCGCTACTCTTCGCCTTCAGTTCGGTCGAGGGGACGCTCAAAGCCAACCGGGCGTTCTCGGAGCCGCGCGCAGCCCTCATCGCCCGCACCCCGGCCCTGCAGGAGCGCGTGCTGATCAAGACCGCGGGTCTGATCGACGCCCTCTCCGGGGCGCTTCGTCGCCGCGGCGTGGAGGAGCGGGTCGCAAATCTCGCGGCCCGGGTCGCAATGGCGGCCTTCAGCTACGCCGCCAGCCGCTGGGTCGAAGACCCGGCGCCGGGACTCGCCGCCCACCTGGCCAATGCTTTCGACGAGCTGCGCGGCGTCTTGGATCCTCTCCGTAAACCCCGGCCTTGAGCCGAGGGGAATGGAGGAATGGGGGACCGCGAAGCGGTGGAGGGGGCGGCCGCAGCTCGGACATAGGCCAAAGCAGCTCCCGCCGCAGTCAGCGGAAAGCGATCACGGACCCCGCCCCCTCCACCCCTTCGGGGTCCCCTCCCCGCGTTGCGGAGGAGGATCAGATCAAGCCGCGACG
>DATJRL010000331.1:0-24986 GCA_035504785.1 Caulobacteraceae bacterium | reverse complement strand
TGCTGCTGCGCGATAAGGCCGTAGCGCAACTGCTCGACGGCACGTTCGACGGGATGGAGGTGGACACCGACCTGCTGAGCCGCGGGCGCGAAGCGCCGGCGATGGGATACGGCTGGGGCATGGCCACGACGACCCCGGCCTCAAGCGCGGCGCTCAGGGCCTGCGTGTGGCAGGTGAGGTCGGTGGTTCTCGGCCATCTCAGCTTCACTGCCACGGCGGTCACTCCGGCCGGTCGGCATGTCTGCATCACCCGGCTCGGCTATCGACCGATGCGCCACCCCGACGACAGCCTGCTGATCAGCGATCCGATCGTCGCGAGGCAGGCCGCCGCATGACGGTCAAACCGGCCCTCGCCGAACCGCACCGTCCGGTCGCTGCGCCGCGCCAGGCGGTCACGGTGACGGTCGCGCACACGCTCGACGAGATCATGCAGGCGATGGCGATCCGCTCGCAGGTCTACATGGGCGAGCAGGTCTGCCCCTACGAAGAGGAGTTCGACGGCAACGACTTCGCCGGCGCCACGCATCTGGTCGCCCGATTGGGCCGCGAGCCGATCGGGACCGTGCGCATGCGCTGGTTCTGCGATTTCGCCAAGCTCGAGCGCCTGACCGTCGTCCCGGCGCACCGCGGCGGCGCGGTTCCCCGAGCCTTGCTCGAAGCCGCCTTCGACCTCGCGGCGCGCAAGGGCTATCGGCGCGTGATGGGCCACACCCAGCGCCGTCTGGCGCCGGTGCTGGTGCGCTACGGCGGGGTCAAGGTGCGCCGGGACCGGCCGGGGTTCGTGTTCTCCGACCACGAGTATGTCGAAACCATCCGCGAACTGAATCCCCCGGACGACGCCGTCAACATCGACAGCGATCCCATGGTGCTGCTGCGTCCCGAGGGAGTGTGGGATCGACCCGGCGTCCTCGACCACTCCCGAGAACGTCCCGCGACCAACCCGCATTGACCGGCGCCGACATGCTCACCTTCGCCAGACCCAATCGACTTGCCCCGTCTCGCTGGCTCGTCTGCCTGGATCTCCAGCGCGATTACGTCGTTCCGGGGCGTTCCCGCTACGCGCCGGCGCACAGCGCGATTGTGCGCGCCTGCCGTCAGGTCCTGGACCTGGCCCGCGCCGGCGGGTGGCGAGTGGTTCATAGCCAGAAGCGCAATGACGACGTCAGCCTGACGCCGCGCGACATGTTCGGCGCGCCGATCGAGGGATTGCGGCCTCTGGTGACGGAGCCGGTCTTCTTTCGTCGCGGTCTGTCGGCCTTCGCCAACCCGGCCTTCGCCGCCGAGATGCGCGCGGCGCGTGGCGCTGACGTCTACCTCATTGGCTTTTCGCTCGCGGACAGCTGCCTGGCGACGGCTCTGGCGGCTGTCGACGAGGGGCTGGAGCTGACGCTGTTGGACGACGCCGTGGGCGCCGGTCCGGAGGAGGGCGTGATGGAAGCGGCGCAAAGCCTGCTCCGGCCCTTCGTTCGCATCCAGGCTTCGTCGATGCTCGCGCGGGACCTCGAGGTGATGAGTTGATGTCGCACCTTCCGGCCATCCGAATGACGCGGAGCGCGACGGCGTCCGTGCGGTGGCGCTTACGCCCGCCCTCGGCGTCGCCCGACCGGGGGGTTGGCGCCTGCGTCGCGGGCGCCCAGCGACGTCGGGCCTGTTTGCACGGTAACGGGGCGTAGGGGGCCTCTCATGTCGAGCTCGGTCGAGCACTTGGAGTTCAGCGCATTGCGCCCGCGGTTACTGGCGCTCCTCGAGATGCACCGAACGGCGCCGACAGAGGCCGCGCGGGCGGCCCTGACGAAGCTGCTCGAAGAAGTCTTCCTCGCCACCACGTGGCTCGTGGCCCAGGACCTGCTCGAGAACGGGTGGCGTCCAGGATTTGTCACGCCGACGCCGACGAGACCTCGCGGCGGTTTGAGGGTGGTGGGCGGCGCCGATACGCGCCCGCGAGCGTCGTTGGCGAAGCGCGCCGCCGCGCGTCCCTAGGTCAGGCGGCCAGGCGCGTGCTCGCGGCCCAAGAGCGGCGCGTCAGTTGCTGGCGACGGGCGAATATCCGCATCGCCTCGGTGCTCGGATCGCGCGAAGCCTCCCAGACCCCATGGTCGCCGTATCGCGTGATCAGCAGCAGGCGCTCGACGGCCGCCGCGCGATCGGCGTCCGAGACGTCGGAACGGAAGAGCCCGAAGATCCGGGCGTCGAACAACGCCTCGAACCGTTCCCACCCCTGTCCCGATAAGGCGATGAACTCGTCCGTCGCGCCCGCGTCGACCTCGAACCAGCGATGCACATAGATGCCGCCGGGCGCGGGTTTGTCGGCGTCGCCGGGCCGGATTGTGGGGGTCAGGCGTTCGCGCCGCGCGCTCGCCGCCAGCAGCGGCGACAGGAGCGGAGACGGATCCCCGGTCGCGCCCTCGGCCCATCGCAGCAGCACCGCGGCTTCGTTGCCGGCCCAGCCGAGCTGCGGCGCGAACTGGCCCACCACCTCCACGCCTGACGCGCTCCGCAGACGCTCGGCGAGCGCCTGATGCGGCGTCGGACCTCTGGCGAGGGTCAGGAACAGATATTCGTAGGCCGCCGCCATCGCACCCTCCGTCAGGCGGCCACGCCCTGGGCGTAGCCGAGATCCTTGTTGAGCTCCTCGAGGATGGCGATCGCGGCGTCGGCGATTACCGTGCCGGGCGGAAACACCAGCCGGGCGCCCGCCGCCTTCAGCGCCTCGATGTCGTTCGGCGGAATAACGCCCCCGACCACGATCATGATGTCGTCGCGCCCCAGCTTCTTCAGCTCCGCGTGCAATTCGGGGATCAGGGTGAGGTGGCCGGCGGCGAGCGAGCTGGCGCCCACCACGTGGACCTTCTCCGCCACCGCTCGGCGCGCGGTCTCGGCGGGCGTGGCGAACAGCGGGCCGGCGTCGACGGCGAAGCCGAGGTCGCCCATGCCGGAGGCCACGACCTTCTGACCGCGGTCGTGGCCGTCCTGCCCCATCTTCGCCACCAGGATGGTCGGCGCCCGTCCGTCGGCGTCGCGAAAGGCGGCCACCATCATCTTCGCCCGCGAGATCGCCCCGGCCGACCCCGCCTCGGCGCCGTAGACGCCGCTCAGCACCAGCGGCTTGGCCTCGTGGCGGCCGAACGCGCGCTCCAGCGCCAGGCTGATCTCGCCCACCGTCGCCTTGGCCCGCGCCGCGTTCACCGACAGCTCCAGCAGGTTCGCGTCGCCCCGCGCGCCCTCCGTCAGGGCCGCGAGCGTCCGCTCCACCTCGGCGGGGTCGCGGTCGGCCTTGAGCTGGGCCAGCTTCTCCAACTGGCGACGCAGCACCTCGGAATTGTCGACCTTCAGGAGCGGGATGTCGTCGGGCGTCTCCGGTAGGAAGCGGTTGACGCCCACCAGCGTCTGGCGGCCGCTGTCGATCCGCGCCTGGGTGCGCGCCGCGGCCTCCTGGATGCGCCGCTGCGGCAGGCCCTGGCCGATCGCCTTGGCCATGCCGCCCAGCGCCTCGACCTCGGCGATGTGGGTCAGCGCCCGCGCAGCCAGATCGTGGGTCAGCCGCTCGACGTAGTAACTGCCGCCCCAGGCGTCGATCGTGCGGGTGAGCCCCGCCTCCAGCTGCAGGAAGAGCTGGGTGTTGCGGCTGATCCGGGCCGAGAAGTCGGTGGGCAGGGCGATGGCTTCGTCGAGAGAGTTCGTGTGCAGGCTGGCGGTCTGGCCTGCGACCGCCGCCATGGCCTCGATGGTGGTGCGCGCGACGTTGTTGAACACGTCCTGCGCCGCCAGGCTCCAGCCGCTGGTCTGGGTGTGGGCGCGCAGCATCAGGGAATTCGGGTCCTTGGGATCGAACTCGTCGCGCAGCAGCTTGGCCCACAGCAGCCTGCCGGCGCGCTGCTTGGCCACTTCCATGAAGTAGTTCATGCCGGCGTTCCAGAAGAACGACATGCGCGGCGCGAAAGCGTCTAGCGCCAGGCCGGCGGCGATGCTGGCGCGGACATAGTCGAGACCGTCGGCCAGCGTGTAGGCCAGCTCCAGGTCGAGCGAGGCGCCAGCCTCCTGCATGTGGTAGCCGGAGATCGAGATCCAGTTGAACCTCGGCATCTCCTTGGTGGTGTAGGCGTTGATGTCCGCGACGATCCGCAGCGAAGGCTCGGGCGGGTAGATGTAGGTGTTCCGGACCAGGAACTCCTTGAGGATGTCGGTCTGGATGGTGCCGGAGAGCGCGGCGTGCGGCACGCCCTGCTCCTCGCCGGCCACGATGTAGAGCGCCAGCACCGGCAGCACCGCGCCGTTCATGGTCATCGACACGCTCATCTTGTCGAGCGGGATGCCGGAGAACAGCGTGCGCATGTCGAGGATGGAGTCGATGGCGACGCCCGCCATGCCGACGTCACCCTTCACCCGCTCGTGGTCGGAGTCGTAGCCGCGGTGGGTGGCGAGGTCGAAGGCGACCGACAGACCCATCTGTCCCGCCGCCAGGTTGCGTCGGTAAAACGCGTTGGATTCCTCGGCGGTGGAGAAGCCGGCGTACTGACGGATCGTCCACGGGTTGGTGGTGTACATCGTGGCCCGGACGCCGCGCAGATAGGGCGCCTGGCCGGGATAGCCGCCGACGAAGTCCAAGCCCGCGATGTCCGAGGCGTCATAGCGCGGCTTGATCTCGACGCCCTCGGGCGACTCCCAGGGTGCGGCGTTCGTCGTCGACGCCGGAGCGGCGGTCTCGTCGTAGGCGAGGGTGGCGAAGTCGGGGAAGTCTCTCACGCCAGGGCCTCCAGCCGGATGGGCGCGAGAGCCGGACAGACGCTGTCTGGGCCGGGCAAGCGGGGCGAGGGCGCCGAAGCGCCGGCGGACGCGGCTTCGGCGAGGTCCACATGGGTCTCCGCGTCGGGCCGAAAGTCCGTGACGCCGAGCAGCTTGAGGTCGCGGCCCCTCAGACGGGCGGCGACTTCGGCGCGGGTCTGGGCGACCCAACGCGCGACGACGCCGGTTTCCAGGGCGCGGACCACGCCCCCGGCGGCCTCGATCTCCTGCAGGTGCGCCCAGCCGCCGCGGGCGAGTTCGTCCGTCAGCGCCTCCAACGCCGCGGCGCCGCCGGCCGGATCGATCACGCGGCCGAGGCCGGCTTCCTCACGCAGCACCAGCTGGACGTTGCGCGACTGGCGGCGCGCGAACTCAGCGGGCGGGCCGAGCGCATCGGTGAAAGCGCCCAGCACCACGGCGTCCGCGCCGCCGACCGCGCCGGCGAACCCCGCGGCGGTGAGTCGGATCATGTTGGTCCAGGGGTCGGCCTTGGCGATCATGCGCGCCGACGACCGCGCCTCGATGCGCGCCGGCGCATCCACGCCGCAGGCGTCCGCGATTCGCGCCCACACGCGCCGCGCCGCGCGCAGTTTGGCGACGGAGAAGAGGACGTCGGTGTCGACCGCCAAGCCCAGCACGATGCGCTCGAAGGCGTCGGCGGGGTCGACGCCGGCGCGGACCAGCGCCTTGACGTAGGCGAGCGCCGAGGCGGCCGCCAGCGCCAGTTCCGCCGCCTCGCCGCCGCCGGCCTCGTGGGCCGCGCCGCCGCTGGCGAGGAAAAGGCTCGCTCTCGGGTGAACCGGAGCCAGCCGCGCGCCCACCGTCGCGGCGGCGATCACGTGGGACTCGATCGGACCCGGGCTGGCGCCCGCCTCCGCGAAGGCGCTCAACGGGTCCAGATGCAGCGCGAGCCTGGCCGATGGCGCGCCCTTGGCCGCGGCGGCCAGCCAGTCGGCGGCTTTGGCGCCCAGAAAACCCGCGTCGAGCGCGACGTCGGCGGCGTCGAGCACGACGCCGTCCAGGACCCGCGCCAATTCCTCGGCCGAGCCAACCGCGACGCCGGTCGCGCCGGTCGGATCCAGGCGCAACAGCACCGAGTCGGCGCCGCCGCGCAGGTCGCCCAGCGCCGCCTCGTTGGCCGCGCTGGCGTCGGCGTCTCGGACGAGGGTGCGAATGTCCCAGCCAGCCGCCGCCTTCGCCGGCGCGGGCGTGGCCGCCTGTCGGGCGGGATAGAAGGGCTCGACGGGAATGTCCTCGAGGCTGCGACGCGTCAACGTGGCGAGCGGCGCGCCCTTCAGCGTCTTCTCCGCCTGGGCTTGCCACAGATCGGGATCGGGGGGCGCGAAACCGGTCGCGAGGGGCGTAGGGGCGCGATGCGCGGGGGTTAGGCTCGAGGGCATGGCCGCCGTTGCAGCCCATGCCGCAGGGGGCGTCAAGCCGCACCGGAACAATGAACTGCAACTGAATGGCGCGACCGGGACGCCGTTCAGGCGGCGGGTCCTAGTCTTCGGGTCATCGTCAATCCCGACGATGCGAGACGAAGCAACCGAGTAGAGAACAAGGACCTCAACCCATGAAACTGCGTCAAATCCTGATCGCGGCCGTCGGCCTGGTGGTGGCGGCGGGCGCCGCCGATGCGGCCTCCGCGGCGACCACTTGGCAGGCTCATCACCCGCGCCGGGTGGAAGTGAACCACCGCCTGACCCACCTGAACCGCTCGATCCGTCATGAGCGGCGTGAGGGCGCCCTCACCGCCGCCCAGGCTCGCGGCCTCCACGAGCGGGTGCACGTGATCCGGGTGCAGGAGCGTCGCGACGCGCGCCGCGACCACAGCCACATCACCCGCCGCGAACAGGCCCGGTTGAATCACGAGGAGACTGGCGTCCGCCGCCACATCCCCGCGTGAATTCGGCGAAAATCGCCCTTCTCTCTGCTCGCGATTCGGCGAAAATGAACGCCGCGCGAGTCGGGGAGGGGGGCGATCCCCGTTTGCGCGCGCCGGGGATTGACCGAGTAACGTCGTGCGCGCGCTATGAGGCGCGCATCGAGTAGAGCCGCGCTCATGAGTGACCCACGAAACAAGCCGCCGACTGACGGACGCGCCGCGCCGCGCCGCCGCGTCTTGCTGTCCGGCAAGCTGGTGTACGGCGGCAACGAGATGACGCTGGACTGCGCGATCGTCGACATCTCGGACTCCGGGGCGCGGGTGCGGCTGGAGGGCGCGAGGTTGCTGGTCGAGCCCCTGTATCTCGTCGATCTGCGGCATGGTACGGCCTATCGGGCCCGCCGGGCGTGGCGGCGCGACGATCTGGTGGGCCTGGCCTTCAGCGAGCGCTACGACCTAAGGGCGCCGCCGCCGGAGCTGCCGCGGCTGGTTCGCCAACTCTGGATCGAAGCGACGCGATAACGCATCCCGACTGGCCGGAGCCGATGTGCGCGTGGTCTCGAACCGGGCGCCCGCTGCGGCACGAAATTCGCAGACCCCCGGTTCGAGCGTGCCACGGCGGGAAGGCCCGGCGCGCCAGAAGGAGTCGAAGTCTCATGTCCGTCACCGCCCTGAAGCTGCCGAAGGCCGAGTCCCCGGCCGACAAGATCCGCCGCCTTCGCGAGGCCGCGGCGGCAGAGGCGCGCAACCACGTCAAGATGTTCGAGCAGGCGCTGCAGGACCTGGAACTGCTGGCGGCCGACATCGCCGAAGGCGGCGAGGAGTATCCGGTCGGGATCCGCGAGGCGGCCCGGCGCCTCAGCCCGGAACTCACCGGCGCGCGCCTCAACGTCACGTCCCTCCTCGGCCGCTAGCCGAGATCATCGGGCGCGTTCTTCGCGCTTGCCCTCCGCTGCGGCGCCGGTCCTAGCTGGCGCAAGCTTCGGAGGAGCAGCGAGCGATGAACGACCGCATCAGCATCACCATCGAAGGCGGCGTCGCCGACGTCCGCCTCAACCGCGCCGACAAGATGAACGCCCTCGACAACGCCATGTTCGAGGGTCTGGTCGACGCCGGCGAACGACTGAAGACCGAGAAGGGCGTACGCGCCGTCGTGTTGTCCGGCGAAGGCCGCGCCTTTTGCGCTGGGCTCGACATGGGGAATTTCGGGCGCATGGCGGAAGGTCCGCGCGCAGCCGGCAATCCCGCCTCTCGCTCGGACGAAGCGCTGGGCGCCCGCACCCACGGCGTCGCCAACCGCGCCCAGTATGCCGTCTGGGTCTGGCGCGAGCTGCCCGCGCCGGTGATCGCCGCCGTGCACGGCGTCGCCTTCGGCGGCGGCTTCCAGGTCACCCTGGGCGCGGACATGCGCTACGTCGCGCCGGACGCGAGGCTCTGCGTGATGGAGATCAAGTGGGGTCTCGTTCCCGACATGGCGGGCACCCAGCTGATGCGTCACCTCGCTCGCGAGGATGTGGTGCGCGAACTCACCTACACCGGCCGCATCTTCTCCGGCGAGGAAGCCTTCCAGTACGGCTTCGCCACGCGCGTCGTCGCCGATCCACGCGCCGCCGCGCTCGCCACCGCCCACGAGATCGCCGGCAAGAGCCCCGACGCCATCCGCGCCGCCAAGCGCATCCTGAACGCCGCCGTCCTCGTCGATCCCAAGACCGGCCTCACCCAGGAGTCGGTGGAACAGGCCAAGCTCATCGGGTCGCCCAATCAGGTCGAGGCGGTGATGTCGAACCTGCAGAAGCGCGAGCCGGCCTACGTCGACGCCTGACCGTTACGGCCCGCCCAACGTCTGGCGGGTGTAGGTCTCGACCACGTAGCTGAACGGCGTTCCGTCGGCGGTCTCCAGCAGGGCGCGATGGCGCAGGACCGCGCGGGGCGTGGCGCGCTCGCGCTCGACGACGAGCACCGTCGCCTCCAGAGTCTGGCGATGAAACCCGAGCGGCTTCACCACCTGGCCGAAGGGCGCATCGGTGTTGGCGAGCGCCCGGTTCATCTCCGGGGTCAGCTGGCGCGGGCGATACCAGTTGTCCGCCATAGACAGCACGCGGCGGCCGCAGACCAGTTCGACGCGGCGGTAGGCGACAGGTTCGTCAGGCGCCGCCTGCAACAAGCTCCGCACCTGGGCGTCGGCCCCCTTCGCCAGCGGGAGCTTGCGCGCGAAGATCGCGGGTGGGCTCGCCAGGTGGTGTTCGGCGCACCATGCGCCGAGCGTGGCGGTGGCGCTGTCGTGCCCGAGCAACTCGGCGTTCAGCTCCTGCACCTCGGCGACGACGCCGAGCCGTGGCGCGGCCGCCGCCAGTCCAAGCGCCATCGCCGCGATCGCAACGACATCGCACCGCCGGCTTCCGTTCCGCGCCCGGCCAAGCCTAGGATCGATCATGCTTTACCTCGTGGGCGGCGCGAGCCGCGCGGGCAAGTCCACCCTCGCCGAGCGGATGCGCGCCCGCCACGGCGTGCCCTGGTTCGCGCTGGATGCGTTGAAGATGGGGCTCTTTCTCGGCGCTCCGGAGCTCGGCGTGCATCCCGAACACGACGATCTGCAAACAGCGGACCTGATGTGGCCGATTCTGCGGCCGATGCTCGAGAACCTGATCTTCGACGGCCGCGACTACCTCGTCGAAGGCGTCAACCTGCGGCCGAGAACGGTTGCGGCCTTCCAGTCGGAAACCGAGACGCCCGTCGCTGCGGTGTTTCTCGGATATCCACGGATCGATCTGGCCGCCAAGCGCCGTCAGGTGGTGGACGGCGCCGGGCAGTACAACGACTGGCTGAACCGCATGGGCGAGAGCTACATCGCAGAATACCTTGAGCAATCGCGTCGATTCAGCGCGCACCTGCAGGACGAGTGCACAACCCTGGGCTTGCCCTTCGTCGACACTGGAGGGGACCTCGAGTCGGCCTTGGCCCGCGCCGAAGACTGTTTGACCGACGCTTGATGGCGGGCGTCGTCGAAAGCGCTCCGGTCGTGCAATCTTCCGGCGCTCGATCTTGGCGCCGCGAGATGGAGGTTCCGCCACCCGAAGAGGCGCAGCGATGACCCTGATCTGTCCGACTGACGTCGTCGAGGCTCCGGTCGATGTGGTCTGGGGCCTGCTCGCTGAGCCGGCTGGTTGGGGCGACTTTTTCGACCTTCGCGTCCGAGAGGTCGATCCGCCGGGCCGGGCCCACCCGGGTCAACGCCTCCACGCCGAGTCCGGGCCGTGGTTCCTCCATTTGAAAATCGGCGTGGAGTTCACCCTGATCGACCCAACCCAACACCGTCTGGGGGCCAAGGTTGTGATGCCCCTGGGCATCGTCGTGACCGAGGACATGCGTTGCACGCCCATCGATGCGGACCGTTGCCGCGTGACCTATGGCTGCGACTTCAGCTTTCCGGCGGGGTGGCGCGGATCGATTGTCCAGTTGGCGCTCCGACGCGAGGTGCGGGTAGGGCCAGCCGAGTCCCTCGCGCGACTGAAGGCGGCGGCTGAGAAAGCGCATCGGCTGACCCTCGCTGGCCGCTAGGACCTCGGCGATTGGATCCGGCCCCACAAGGAGGTTGAGTTCTTCGGCGCCTGGGTTTGTTATCGTCGGCCGCAAAGACAACAACACACAACGAGCGAGACGGCCCATGCCTTACGTCGAGGGACGGATCATCCACGACGCCGACAGCCACCTGATGGAGCTGCCGGACTGCCTGGACGACTACTTCGATCCGAAGCTGAAGGATCGCTACCACGCGCTGCCGATCTTCAAGCACAAGCTCGGCAAGCCGGGCTGGCCCGAGGCGGCGCGGCGTCAACACGAGGATCCCGACTTCCGGGCGGGCGCCGAGGCGAACATCCTGCTGCGCAAGAACCAGCAGGCGCTGGGGGCCTTCCGCCGCGACGATCGCCCCAAGGCCGTCGACTACCTGGGCTTCGCCAGCCAGCTGGTGTTCACCACCTTCTGCCTGGGCAATTTCCAGCTCGAGTACGGCGACGACGTCGACCTCGCCTACGCCGCGGCGACAGCCCACAACCGGATGATGACCGACTTCTGCGCCGTCGATCGGCGCCTGCTCGCCACCGGCTATGTGCCGCTGATGGACTTCGAGCGGTCCGCCGCCGCGGCGAAGGAGGCGATCGAACGCGGCGCCAAGGCGCTCCTGATTCCCTCGCGCTGCCCCAAGGGCCATTCGCCGAGCCATGTCGCCTTCGATCCGATCTGGGCCCAGGCGCAGGAGGCCGGCATCCCGATCCTGTTCCATGTCGGCGGCGAGGAGAAGCTCAATCCCGACTACTTCGAGAACGGCCTGCCGCGGGTGAAGGATTTCCACGGCGGCGAGGAGAACTTCACCTCCGTCAGCTTCATGCCGATCCCGAACTCGGTGATGCAAACGCTGGCCTGCCTGATCATCGACGGCGTGATGGACCGCTTCCCCCGCCTGAAATTCGGAGCGATCGAGCTCGGCGCGTCGTGGGTCCCGAGCTGGATGCGCTTCATGGACTCCGCCGCCGCGGCGTTCGTGAAGAACGAGGAGCGGCTGCACAGGCTGTCGGCCAAGCCGAGCGAGATCGCCCGCCGCCAGGTGCGCGTGACCCCATACCCGCACGAGGACACCGGGTGGATCATCCGCAACTCCGGGGAGGAGATGCTGCTGTTCTCGTCCGACTTCCCCCACGTCGAGGGCGGTCGCAACCCTCTGAAGCGGTTCAATGACGCCCTCGAGGGCATTCCGCCGCCCGTCGTCCAGCGCTTCTACTGCGATAACTTCATCGACCTGATGGGCGAGGGTCTGGCGCCGGACCTCAGACGTCCGGCGCATCTGATCGCCGCGTGAAGGACGCCGGGGCCCCGCCGCTAACCGCCCTTGTCGGCCGCCCCACGGTCAGCGCGGCGATCGTCTTCATCGCCGTGGTGGTCGCGGGCGTTCTGGTGCGCATCTTCCAGGAGTTCCTGGCGCCCTTGGTGGTGGCGGTGTTCCTGCTGCTGCTCATCGACGCCCTGGCGCGCGATCTCAACAGCCGCTTTCCCGAGATCCCGCGCCTGATCCGCGGCGTCTCGGCCGGCGTCCTGATCATCGCCGGGTTCACCGCCGTGATCCTGCTGCTGGTGGTGCAGGGGCCGCCGTTCGCCCTGCAATTCGCCGCCATCGAGCCGAAGCTGAACGCGGTGATCGGCCAGCTGATGCGGATGGCGGGCCAGGCGCCGCTGACCGTGCACGAGCTGCTGCGCGGCGCCGACCCGGTCAGGCTGCTGGGTCCCGTTTTCGGCGCGGCGCGGGGCGGGATCGTCTTCTTCGGTTTCGTGATGATCTATCTCGGTTTCCTCGCCGCCGCCCGTCGCGACTTCTCCGCCAAGCTCGACCGCCTCTACGACGCGCCGCACCACCGCGATCAGGCGCGGCGCGTCATCGCCTCGGTGCGCAGCGCCGTCGAGCACTACGTGCGGCTGGTCACGTTCAAGGCGGTGCTGATCGCGATCGTCGCCTTCGGCGTGATGGCGGCGCTCGGCGTCAACTTCGGCCTCTTCGTCGCTTTCCTGGTGTTCCTGTCGGCGTTCGTGCCGGTCGTCGGCGCTTTCGCCGGCGCCTGCATCCCGGCGCTTGTCGCTCTGGCCCAGTTCGGCGAACTCACCAAGCCGCTGATCATCATCGGCGGGCTCGGCGGCGCGGTGTTCCTGATCGACAACATCCTGATGCCCAAGCTGCAGGGCGACGACCTCAACATCGATCCGCTGCTGGTGCTGATCTCGATCGGCTTCTGGGGCCTGATGCTGGGTCCCACCGGCGCACTGCTCTCCACCCCGCTCAGCTTCATGGTCATGGCGGTCGCCTCGGAGTTCGACGGCGCGCGCTGGCTGGCGATCCTGATCTCGAAGGACGGCCAGCCGCTCAAGGACGCCGGGAGCGCCGCCTAGGCAACACGTCGGCCGGATAAAATGTCATTCCCGGAGACCCGCCCCCGGGACCGACCGAGGGTCGGCCCGAGGACAGGCTCCGCGGAGTCGTCCGGGATCTCCTTTTCGCCGCCGGCGCTGAGCAGATCCCGGCTCTCCGCTTCGCTACGGCCGGGATGACAAGGAGTTGAAGCCCGAGATTTGCGCCGCCCGAACCTACTCCTCTTCTTCGACGTAGAGCTCGAACTGGGACTTGGACATGCTGCAGTCCGGGCAGGACCAGTCGTCCGGGATGTCCTCCCAGCGGGTCCCGGGCGGGAACCCGTCTTCCGGCAGGCCGAGCGCCTCGTCGTAGATGAAACCGCAAGTGCCGCACTGAAACTTCCGATAGGGCTCGGCCACGCTGCTCAGACTCCCATGCCGCTCGGTTTGCCGTCGACGATCTGGTCCAGGTACTCCGAGAGGCCGTACCCGACCAAGCCCTCGCAGCGGTACTCGGTCATGCCCTCGGTGATGCGGGTGTTGAGCTCGGTCCCGTCGGGGGTGGTGCGGCGGTTGCGCAGCGGAATCAGCGACAGCACCTTGCCTTCCACCTCATAGGACTTGCCGCCGCGCGTCTTCACCTTGGCGCGCAGGCCGGTCTGGTAGCCGTTCTCGTCCCAGTCCGTGTCGATCTTGCACTCGCTGATGTAGTCGTAGGCGCCATCGCGGAACACCATACCGCCCTCGCGCGGCGTGTTCTCGCCGGTGACCACCGACAGCATCATCCCGAAATCGCGGCCGAAGTTCATCGGGCACCAGCGATACCAGTTGATCGCCGACCAGAACCGCGGCCCCCAGGACTTGTCGCGAAGGCCGGCGCCATCGATCGGATAGGTCTCGCCGGCAACGGTGAAGCTGCCCTTGGCGGCCACGTGCTGCTCGTAGTGCGCCTTGGCGAACGACTTCTCGGGATCGATGTCGTCGCGGGGCTTGCCGTCTTCGCGCACCGTCTCGCCGCCCATCATCGGCGAAACGCCTTCGTAGTCGAGCACGATCCGGCAATCGACCTGAGGGTTCTCGCGGAAAGCTTTGGAAGGGTTGGCCATCTCGAAGGGGCGGTCGAGCAGGCAGACCTTGCCGTCGTAGGTCAGCCGCAGCCGCTTGAACGGCTCGATCACCTCGATCTTCAGACCGCCGGCGTTCATCTCGGCGTTGCCGCTGATCTTGGGTCGGCCGAACATGAAGCCGATGCGCCCGCCTGGCAGGTAGAGGCAGACGCTCATCTCGGCGTAGCCTTCGTTGGGACGATTGCCGAGCCGGAACCAGCCGCCGACTTTGGTCTTCGGATCGAAGACGTTGAAGTACATGCTCTCGTTGTAGTTCGAGGCCGCGTCGGGGGTGTGGGTGTACTCGTCCTCGGGCAGGAGGCGGGTGATCAGTGCGGGCGCGGCCATGGCGTTCTCTCCTCAGACAGTGGCGGGGGCGGCGGCGCGGGCGCGCTCGACGGCGCGCCAGATTGCGTCGACGAACGTGGGATAGAGCGCCGGCGGCAGGTCGTGTCCCATACCGGGAACCACGCGCAACTCCGCGCCAGGAATGGTCTCGGCGGTGTCGCGGCCGCCCGCGACCGGAACCAGCGGGTCGTCCGCGCCGTGCAGGACGACGGTCGGGGCCACGATCTTGGCGATCCGCGGTCGGCGGTCGCCCGAAGCGCGGATCGCCGCCATCTGGCGGGCGACTCCAGGCGGGTTGTAGGCGCGAGCGGCTTCCGCTCTGGCCCGCTCGGCCAGCGCTCCCTCCGGCCACGGATAGGCGGGGCTGGCGATGATCGTGGCGGCGGCCACCATCTGCTCCACGTAAGTCGGGTCCGAAGGCGCCGGCGGGCGCCGCATCAGCGACTCCATCGCCGCCTGGGTGGGGGGCGGAAGGTTCGGGTTGCCGGTGTTCGACATGATCGAGGTCAGGGACAGGGTGCGCGCCGGATAGAGGCAGGCGAACGCCTGGGCGATCATCCCGCCCATCGAGATGCCGACGATATGCGCGGCCGGCTTGCCGAGCGCGTCCAGCACCGCGGCCGCATCGCCGGCCATGTCGTCGACCGAGTACTCCGCACCCTCGAGCCAGCTGGAAAGCCCGACGTCGCGGTTGTCGAAGCGGATCACGAACAGCCCGCGCTTCACCAGCAGGTCGCAGAATGGCGTCGGCCAGCGGGTCATCTGCGACCCCAGCCCGTTGATCAGCAGCAGCGCCTCGTCGGCCGGATCGCCGAAAGCCTCGTACTCGATCAGAACCTTGCCGTGCTGGGCCTTGGGCATGCCGAGCCTCCCGGTTGCCGACGCCCGAAGATCATGGGCGTGCGGCCGGGAGGCTGACAAGACTGTCGCGAGGGCAAGCGAGGCCGCTCAGTGGAAGTCCGGCGTGAAAGCGGATGTTTCCGGCCTCCAGGCCCTTCAGCACGATCTCGACGCCGCCGGACTTCATCATCCACTCCAGGCGGTGGTCGCGGTACTCGCGCTTGAACAGGCCCGTGGCGACCGCCTCGGCGACGCCGGAGTCGGCGGTGTTGAAGGCGCGCGCCTCGCCGACGGTCGTCGTCACGGAGGGCCGGGCCAGCGTCCGCTCCAGCCAGGCGGCCACCCGCCCGCCGGCCGGGGGCGGGTTGCCCGTCGCGGCGGACGCGGCGACGTAGGGAACCACCGAGAGGTCGCCCCAGCCGAAGCCCTGGCCGTTGAACCACGGCGCGTCGCCCAGCTGGCGGTCGAGCCAGGCCAGGAAGCCGCGAGTCTGCTCGGCCGCGCGAGCCTTCAGCGAGGCGGCGAGCTCGCCGTCGGCGCGGCGGAACCAATTGATCTCCGACAGGCCCCAGTTGATGGCCTCGTAATGCGTGTCCATCACCTCCTCGATCATCCGCACCCGGGCGCGGTCGGCGGCCGAGGCCGGGAGCAGGGCAGGCGAGGGGAACTTGTCCTCCAGATACTCGAGGATGATCGTGGAATCGAAGACGCGCACGTCGCCGTCGATCAGCGCCGGCACCTCGGCCCGCGGACTCGTCTCGACGAACTCGCCCGCCGCCCCGCCGGCGCCCAGCCCGCCCGGCAGGGTCGCCCGGAACTCGACGCCCTTCTCGCGCAGCGCGATCCGCACCTTCTGGGCGTAGGGCGACAGCGGGTGGTCGTAGAGGGTGATCATCGGCGGGGTTCCCTGCGGCGGATCGGAATGGGGACGAGGGCCGGTCGTGGCGCGAGGACGAGCGCGCCGAGCCAGACCCAAGCCAGCTCGACCGCCTTCCGCTCGAAGCCCGGGTCGCCGCGGGACGGCGAGGTCCGCGCGGTGGAGCGCGTCGCCGCGGTCGCCCCGGCGCCGAGACCGGCGAGGCGTTCCAGCGTCGCGATCAGCGCTTCGATCAGCGCGCGGCGGCGGGTCGCGGCGACCGCCCCGGCGTCCGGGCTCCGAGCGAGCTCGCGCCGCGCGGCCGCGACCAGCAACGCCTGTTTGTCGGCGAAGTACTGGTAGAGCGTGCCGATGCTCACGCCGGCGCGCTCGGCCACGGCGTTGGTGTTGAACCCTTCGGCCCCGCGCCGCTCCAGAACCTGAGCCGCCGCCTCGACGATCGCCTCCCAGGTCGCCCGCGAACGCGCCTGTTTCGGCCGCCGCCGCGTGCTGGCCTCGTCCTTCGCCGTCATCCGCCTGTCCTGCCTCGAAAACGAGTACCGGCCCCAAGCCTAACGACACATCATGGCCCGTCAACGAAGCGGCGGTGCGAAGCGAGGACCGATGGCCGAGACCATCTACGACAGACACGCGGACTTCTTTCTGGCGTTCGTCGATCGCGGCCTGGCGTCCGAGAGCGGCTACGTAAGCCTGCTGCTCTCCCGGCTGGTCGCCTGTCTGGGGGATCGGATCGCGGGCGCCAAGGTGTGCGACCTGTGCTGCGGCGAGGGTTACGCCGGCCGCCACCTCATGACCCGCGGCGCCCGGGAAGTGGTCGGCATCGACGCAGCGTCGGCGCTCGTCGACGAGGCCAGGCGGCGGGCTGCGACGCCTGGGCTCTCCTACCGTGTCGACGACGCCCAAGCGCTGAGTTCGGC
This sequence comes from Caulobacteraceae bacterium, assembly GCA_035504785.1. Classification (GTDB taxonomy): domain Bacteria; phylum Pseudomonadota; class Alphaproteobacteria; order Caulobacterales; family Caulobacteraceae; genus Acaudatibacter. The sequence goes on along the minus strand of DATJRL010000331.1, from coordinate 8,336 downwards.
GGCGGACGGCGAGTTCGACGTCGTCGTCTGCCAGATGGCGATGATGGACGTCGCGGACCATCGCAAGCTGTTCGCCGCGGTTCGCCGCGTCCTTGTCCCTGGCGGGCCGTTCGTCTTCTCCATGCTCCATCCCTGCTTCGAGGGACGACCGTTTCACGTCGTGGACGCGCCGCCGTACCTGATGGACGAGGCGGGCCAGCCCATCGCCTTCTCGGTGCGCCGCTATGCGACCGAGGGGTTCTGGGAGTCGGGCGGGACCGGCGTGCGCGGGCATATGGGGTCGCACCACCGCACGATCTCGACCTACGTCAACGACCTCCTGGCCAGCGGCTTCGTGCTCGAGCGCCTGGAGGAGCCGCTCGCCGGCGCCGACGCCTCGCGCGCCGGGCTGTTCGGCGAAGTCCCGACCGTCCTGGTCGTCGCGGCGAGAGCGGGCGATAAGCCGACCGTTTGACGGCTCCTGCGCCCAGAGGACGATTATGCCCTCAGCGCTTCGTTCGAGGGCATGGCCCTGGCCAGGATCAGCCCGCCCGCCGCCAGAGCTAGGTGCGCGTTGAACCTGGACCGTAGCGATCCCTTCCCCCTGCGGGGAAGAGTTGGGCGCTTCAGTGACCTCGACGCGCTCGAGCCGCGGTGGCCGCCTCTGACTTTCAGCCAGGACGCCCGACCGCGGGCGCCGGCGGCGACTTACGGCGCTTCGTTGGACCAGATGATCGTGCCGGAGGCGCCGAACATGCCGCCGACGCCATGGCTGATCGAGATCTTCGCGCCGGGCACCTGGGCCGGGGCGACGCCGCGCAGCTGCCGCACGCTCTCCTGGATGGCGTACATGCCGTACATGCCGGAGTGCATGTAGGAGAGGCCGCCGCCGTTGGTGTTCAGCGGCAGGCTGCCCGGCTTGCCGGCGTTCTCGATGGCGGTGTGGCGCTCGCGGATGAACGCCGCCGCCTCGCCCGGCTTGCAGAAACCGAGGTCTTCGAGGCCGTAGAGCGGCAGGTGGGCGAAGGCGTCGTAGATCATCAGGTGATCCACGTCCTTGTGGCTGATGCCGGCTTCGTCGAACGCCTTCTTGCCGGAGACGCGGAACGCCTTGGACGAGGTGAAATCCTCCATCTGGCTCACCATCGGCGTCTCGACGCTCTCGCCGGTGCCCAGCACGTAGACCGGCTTTTGCGGGAAGTCTTTGGCCCGCTCGGCGCTGGTGAGGATGATCGCGCCGCCGCCGTCGGTGACCAGGCAGCACATCAGCAGGGTGAACGGGTAGGCGATCATCCGCGCGTTCATCACGTCGGCGATGGTGATCGGGTCGTGGAAGGTCGCGCGCGGGTTCTTCGCCGCCCACTCGCGCTGGATCACGCAGACCTCGGCCAGGTCCTCGATCTTGTAGTTGCGCGCCTTGAGGTAGCGCAGCACCGGGATCGTGAACATCGAGGGCGGGCCGACGGGGCCGTAGGGGGCCTCGAACTGGCCGGCCAGGCTGGAACCGCCGCCCCCGCCGCGGAAGCCGCCCGCGCCGACGCGCGAGCGCCCGCTCTCGCCGTGGGTGATCAGGACGGTCTTGGCCAGCCCCTCGTTGATCGCCGCCGCCGCGTGGCGCACGTGGAGCATGAACGAGCAGCCGCCGACGCTGGTGCCGTCGGCATAGGTCGGCGTGATGCCGAGATAGTAGGCGAGTTCGGTGGGGCTGAGGCCCGCGGTGGCGACGCCGTCGATGTCCGACGGCCTCAGGCCGCAGTCGGCCAGGGCGTTGAGGGCGGCGTCCGCGTGCAGCTGGATCACCGACATGTCGGGGATCTTGCCCATCTCCGTGGTCTCGGCTGCGCCGACGACCGCGACACTCTTCTGTTTCATGGGTCTTACGCTCCGGCGGGCTTGAACAGGGGCAGGGTCTGGGCGCCGAAGTTGGTGAACTTCACCTCGACCGGCATGTCGAGCACCAGCGCCTCGGGGGTCTGCGGGCAGTCGACGATGTTGGTCATCATCTTCGGCCCTTCGTCCAGCATCACCACGGCGATGGAATGCGGCTCGGTCCCGAGGTCGGGGCGCGGCCGGTGGTTGATCACATAGCTCCAGAGCTTGCCCTTGCCGGTGGCCTGAAAGACCTCGACCCTGCGCGAGCCGCACTTGGGGCAGAACGGGCGGGGCGGGAAGTAGGCGTCGGAGCAGTCGACGCAGCGCTGCAGCAGCAGCTCGCCGGCCTTGCAGCCGTCCCAGAAATGCTGGGTCTCCGGCGTTGGCTGCGGGAGAACACGATCCATGGAAATCTCGGGTCCCTTTGGTGTTGTCGGAAATGCGCGACCCTTCTGGCGGGCTCGCCGCGGCTTGTCGAGCCAGTTCCTCGGCCGAGCGCCAACCTGCCGGGCCGGCTCCCTTCTCCCCTTGCGGGCCTGTTGCGCAATTAGATGAGATCGCTCCGAAAGCTCCCTTCCCCCTTGCGGGGAAGGGTTGGGGATGGGGGTGTCAGCTCGGTCGTTGTTGATTCGGCTTGGGAATCTCCGAGTCCTGACGGCAGGCTGTCGTGCTCGCACCCCCACCCCCTCCCCGGAGGGGGTGGGGGGAGTTTTGCAACAACCCCGCAAGGGGAGAAGGATTCCAATTCCGCCTCTGCGAGGGATGTGTGAATCCAGTAGGCCCAGCGGGCCGTCCAGGCTAACGACATCGAGGACGTCCAGCGGGCGATGCGTTGACTTCCGCCGGGGCGCGGGGCCACCTCGGCGGCCATGTACGACCTCCTGAAGGGCCTCCGCGTCGTCGAGGCCGCCGCCTTCATCGCCGGCCCGAGCTGCGGCCTCTACCTCGCGCAGTTCGGCGCCGAGGTGATCCGGATCGACACCATCGGCGGCGGGCCGGACTTCCGGCGCTGGCCGCTCGCGGAGAACGGCGAGAGCCTCTACTGGGAGGGCCTGAACAAGGCCAAGAAGTCGATCTGCATCGACCTGGCCCGTCCCGAGGGCCGCGAACTCGCCCAGCGGCTCGCCACCGCGCCTGGCGACGACCGCGGGCTCTTCGTCACCAACTTTCCGGTCGAGGGGTTTCTGTCCTACGAGCGGCTGAAAGCGCTGCGGGGCGACGTGATCTGCGTGCGGGTGATGGGCTGGGCCGACGGGCGGCCGGCGCTCGACTACACCGTCAACGCCGCGCTCGGCGTGCCCTCGATGACCGGTTTCGCCGACGACCCGCGGCCCGTGAACCATGCCTTCCCGGCCTGGGACTTCATCACCGGCGCCTACGCGGCTCTGTCGCTGGTGTCGGCGGAACGGGCGCGGCGAATCGGCGGCGGCGGCTGCGAAGTGCGCATCCCGCTCTCGGACATCGCCGCCACGGCGCTCGCCAACTTCGGGCTCCTGGCCGAGGTGCTGATGACCGGCCAGGATCGCCCCCGCCAGGGCAACGACGTCTACGGCGCCTTTGGGCGGGATTTCGCCATCAAGGGCGGCCGGCGGCTGATGGTGGTGGCGATCACCGCGCGGCAGTGGCGCGCGCTGTTGCAGACGCTGGAACTGGAGGAACAGATCGCCGAGCTGCAGGACGAACTCGGCGTCACGTTTGCGGCCCACGAGGCGGTGCGCTACCAGCATCGCGAGCGGCTCTACCCGCTGTTCGAAGCGGCGTTCGCCCGGCGCACCACCGAGGAACTGGCGCCGGCGTTCGAGGCGGCGGGGGTCTGCTGGTCGGAGTATCGGACCCTCGGCGAGGCGGCGAGGGACGACAGCCTGTTCGCCCGTAACCCTGTGTTCGGCCGCGCCAGCCAGCCGAGCGGGCTGGACTATCCGGTGCCGGGTCCTGCGGCCACGCTGATCGGAAAGCCCCGCGGCGCGCCAGCGCCCGCGCCGGTCCTGGGCGCGGACACGGACCAGGTGCTGGCGGAGTTGCTGGGGATGTCCAGTGGCGAGATCGCCAAGCTGCACGACGCTGGCGTCGTGGCGGGAGCGCCGAAATGAGGGATGAGCGTATGACTCCCCTCCCCCTTGAGGGGAGGAGTCGGGGGCGGGGGTCTGCCCGCCAAGAGCGAGGGAGCGGAGATAGACCCCCACCCCGACGCTTCGCGTCGACCCTCCCCTCACGGGGGAGGGTTCAATGACCGACGACCTGGAGGCCTGGATCGGCCGCACGCGCACCCAGCGCACGGTGCTCGATCCCGAAGTCGCCCGGCGCTACGCCGCGGCGATGGGCATGGACCTCGATGTCGAGGCGAAGTTCCCGCCCCTCGGCCACTGGGCCTATTTCAACGACGCCGTCGACCCGGCCGACCTCGGCCCCGACGGGCACCCGCGCCGAGGTCTGTTCCTGCCGCCCGTGGCGCTGCCGCGCCGGATGTTCGCCTCGTCCGAACTCCGCTTCGAATCGCCGCTGGTCGTGGGCGAGGCGGCGGAAATGGGCGCCACGATCGCCGACCTGCGCCGACGTTCCGGCCGAACCGGCGAGCTGGTGCTGGTCGACGTGCTGCGCGAAGTCTCGCAAGAGGGCCGCCTGCGCCTGACCGAGACCCAGACCATCGTCTATCGCGAGGCCGGCGCGCCGACGCCGCCGGTGGTCGACACTGGCGACGGCGGGGCAGGGGAGGTCTGGCGGCCGACTGTGGTCGACCTCTTCCGCTACTCCGCCGCCACCTACAACGGCCACCGCATCCACTACGACCAGGCCTACGCTACGGCCGAGGAGGGCTATCCTGGACTCGTGGTGCACGGCCCCTTCACGGCAGCCAAGCTCTTCGATCTCGCCAGCCGAATGGCGGGCGCCCCCATCCGCGCTTTCAGCTTCCGCGCCCAGGCTCCCCTGTTCGTCGACCAGCCGGTCACCCTGCGCGCCGGTCCCGACCCGAACTCGGTCATCGCCGTGCGTTGCGACGGCCAGACCGCGATGAGCGCGAGCTGGTCCTGATCCTTCTCCGCTTAGCGGGGCTGTTGCGCAATTCGATGAGATCGCTCTGAAAGCTCCCTTCCCCCTTGCGGGGAAGGGTTGGGGATGGGGGTGTCGGCTCGGTCGCTGTCGATTCGGCTTGGGAAGCTCCGAGCCCTGACGGCAGGCAGTCATGCCCGCACCCCCACCCCCGACCCCTCCCCGCAAGGGGGAGGGGAGTTTTGCAACAACCCCGCAAGGGGAGACGGGCGACTTGACGAAGCCGTACTCTTGTCCGCCTTAGCCGCCGATGTCCGCGCGGCATTCCGTTCTGGGCGTCGACAACGCCGGTTTCGCCTACAACAAGGGGTATGTGTTCCGACACATCTCCTTCATGCTCGACGACGCTCGCACGGCGCTGGTCGGCGAGAACGGCGCGGGCAAGTCGACGCTGCTGAAGTGCCTCGCCGGCGAGCTGGAGCTGGACGAGGGCCACCTGGTCCGCTCGCGCTCCACCAAGGTCGGCTACGTGCCGCAGGAGATCCCGGCCGCCTACGCCAGGCTCACCGTGCGCCAGGTGATGGAGCGGGCGCTGGCCAGAGCCGGCGCCGAGGGCGAGGACTGGCGCATCGACGTGATGCTGGCCGAGATCGGCATGGATGCCGCCATCGCCGAGGGCGACTACGCCGCGCTTTCCGGCGGCTGGCAGCGGCTGGTGCTGGTCGCGTGCGCCGCCCTGCTGGAGGCGCCGGACGTCCTGGTGTTGGACGAGCCCACCAACCACCTCGATCTCGGCAACATCGCCACGCTCGAAGGCTGGCTCACCGAGACGATCGAGCTGCCGATGCTGATCGTCAGCCACGACCGCGAGTTCCTGAACCGGGTCACCGACCGCACCATCTTCCTGCGCGCCGACGGCGCCCACGCCTTCAAGACCCCGTTCGTCGCCGCCCGCGAAGCGTTGCTGGCCAGGGACGCGGCTGACGCGAGACGCCGGGCGCTGGAGGAGAAGGAGATCCGCCGGCTGGAGGAAGCCTGCGCCCGCTACAAGGTCTGGGCGCAGAAGAACGACGAGTTCGACAAGAAGCGCAAGATCATGGAGGGCCGCATCCAGCGCATGGAAGCGGCCAAGACCCAGGCCTATACGGCGCGCGAGCGACGTCTGGAGCTGGCGGACGGCGACATCGAGGCCAAGGCGGCGCTGCGCGTCGAAGGTCTGGCCGTGGCGACGCCGGACGGCCGGCCGCTGATCGATATCGAGCGGCTGCTGGTGCGAACCGGCGATCGCGTGGCGCTGCTGGGGGTCAACGGCGCCGGCAAGTCGACGTTGCTGGAGACGCTCGCCCGCGCCTTCGCCGCCCGCGACGGCCACTACGACGGCAAGGCCAAGGTGCGCTTCAATCCCGCCTGCCGCATCGCCGTCTTCGACCAGGCCATGGCCGACTTGCCGATGAACGACAGCCTGATCGAGTACATGACCGCGGTGGACGGAGTGACGGAGCGCGAGGCGATCCAATCTCTGATCAAGGCCGGGTTCCCGTTCCCGCGCCTGTCGCAGGCGATCGCGCTGCTCAGCTTCGGCGAGCGGGCGCGGCTGATGTTCCTGCGGCTGAAGGCCGAGCGGCCCAACTTCTACCTCCTGGACGAGCCGACCAACCACCTGGACATCGAGGGCCAGGAGGACCTGGAGAGCCAGCTCGCCGAGGCCGACGTCAGCTGCCTGTTCGTCTCCCACGACCGCTACTTCACCCGCTCGGCGGCGACGCGCTTTCTGGAGATCCGCCGCGGCCGGCTGGTCGAAGTGGACGACCCGGACGAGTTCTTCGAGAGCCAGGCCTGACGTCGCCTCGGCTCGCGATTGAATCCGGCGCGCGGACGGGGCACGCTGAGGTGGGCGAGTTGCGGGGCGGTGGGATGTCTTCAGTGTCGGTCGGCGCGGCGATGCTCGCCAGTTTCGCCTTCCTGGGAACCGCCTGGACCCGAGCCTGGGGCGTGCTGCTGGCGCTGGTCTTGCTGGGGATCGCGGTCCAGGCCTTGTCGCGATCCCGGCCGGACCTGTGGCCGCTGTCGCTGTTGGCCGACCTGGTTCTATTCGTCGTCGCGACGGCCGCGGCGGGCGCCTGCTACCGCATCGGCCTCAGCCCCGAACACGCCGGCGACCCCGCGTTCCAGGTGGGACCCGGGGGTTTCAACTGGGGCGGAGTCGAGTGGCGCGTGATGGGCGCCAATATCGTCGTGGGGCTGACCTTCGGCGTCATCGCCGTCTTCGCGTTCATCGTCTGGGCGGTCGCTTTCGGGGTGTCGGCCGCGGCGCAGGGCTTCGACGCGAGGAGCCTTCAGGGGACGGCCGGGCGCGCTGAGCAGATTCAAGCCTTCCTGCACATCATGGCGGGCCCGGTCGGGATCGTGACGGTGCTCATCGCCATCCCGCTGGTGGTCGGCTTGGTGTTTCTCGCGGCCAAGCTGGCGCTGTTCGCCATCACCGCCGCTGACACCCGCGGCTTCAACTTCGGTCACGCCTGGTCGCTGACGCGCGGCGCGCTCGCGGCCCTGATCTGGACCTCGATCGCGATCTTCGTGGTGCAGATCCTCGCCGGCATGGTCGCCGGCTTTTTCGGCGGCCTGCTCGCGGCCGTCTTCCGGCAGGGCCTGCCGGGCGGCCGCCTGTGGGGCGCCGTGGCCGGACAGGCGGTCGGGGCCGCGCTCAACACGCCGCTGTTGTCGGGCCTGCAGATCTTCGTCTATCGCACCCAGCGCGGCGATGGCGGCGTCGTCCAGGCCTTCGACTGAGCCGGCTACGGCTTGCCGCCATTGGCGATGATCTCGTGGTGGCGGATCACCTCCTTCACCAGGAAATTCAGGAACTTCTCCGCGAATTCGGGATCGAGGTCGGCGTCGGCGGCCAGCGACCTCAGCCGTGCGATCTGCTGCGCCTCGCGCGCCGGATCGGCGGGGGGCAGGCCGACCTCGGCCTTCAGCACGCCCACCTTGCGCGTCTGCTTGAAGCGCTCGGCCAGCAGGTGGATCAGGGCGGCGTCGATGTTGTCGATCGAGTGGCGGATCTCGAGCAATTCGGGCGGCGGGGGCCCGGGCGGCGATGCGTTGCGGGACATGGCCGCGCCCTTAAGCGGGCGAACGGCGGCGCGGTCAAGCCGGCCCGGAGTCCGGCGCCGAGTCCGGCGCCGGCGTCAGGCGCTCTCGCGCCAGTTCAGCGCCGCCGTGGGCTCCGGCCGGGCGTACTCGGACGGAGCGATCGCCTGGCGCTTGCTGGAGGGCCACAGCAGCAGCGGGATCGCGGCCACGCCCTGCAGCGCGATCCAAACGCCCTCCAACCCGGCGAAGTTGCGCGGATCGAGCCGGCTCATCGGCTCCAGCAGCACTTCGTTGACCACCCACAGGGCGGCGTAGATCGGCACGATATGCGCCGGCTCGAGCCCCATGTCGCGCAGACGTCGGGTGGTCATCGCGAAGCTCGACCAGAGCGCCAGCAGGAAGCC
>DATJRL010000330.1:0-3623 GCA_035504785.1 Caulobacteraceae bacterium | reverse complement strand
TCATCTCGGCCAGCGCCGAGGAACGCTCGAGATCGGAAGCCGAGGTCGCGACGGACTGGTCGGCCGCCTTGCGAGCATCGGCCAAGCGACCGGCCACACTGTAGAGCCGGGCGAGGTTCACCCAGTCCGACGAGACGCCGGGATCGAGCCCCACCACCTTCTCGAAGAGCCCGATGGTCTGGGCGACGCTGACCTTGCCACGCCCCTGGGCGTCGAGGGCGAGCTGGGCCTCGTCGCGTCGACCGACCGCTTTCTGGATGTCGGACGCCTTCTGCAAGGCGGCGTCGCGGGCGTCGTTGAGCTCGTCGATAATGGCGAGCGCGCCCGCCTCGTCGCCCGCGTTGTATTTGGCCAGCGCCGCCGCGCCGTCCGGAGTCTCGGTGATATGGGTGACCGCGCCGCGGAAGGCGTCGATCGCCCCTGCATAGGCCCGGTCCTTCGCCGCCAACTCGGCGACGAAGCCATCCTGCGCCGCGGTCAGCTCGGCCTGCTTGGCCTGCCCGGCGCGCACCTTGGCCGCAAGGGCGGTGATTTGCGCCTGCTGGGCGACGATCTTGGCGTCAGCCGCCTTCTCGACCGCCGCCTGGGTCGCGGACGCGGCGAACAGCGCCGCCGCGATCTCGGCATGCGGATCTACCGCCTGCGTCGCGGAGGCTGCGAGCGGGAACGCCGCGATCGCCAGAATGACAACCAGCAACAAGCGCATGCGCTCATCCTCACCTGTCTCTCATTCTCTGGCGCGCTCAGTCAGGCTTGGCGCCTCCGCACCGTTCGTGCTCGACGCTGGAGCGCTCCTGCAGCGCGCAACTCGCCTCGCCGTCGAAGCCGCAGACGACACCGCCTCCTTGCGGCGCACAGGTCCAGGTATAGGCTTTCGGCGCGGACGAGACGAACTGGAAGGCGGTGGTCGCGGCAAAGCCCTTGCAGAGACGGTCGGCGGCCGCCTGCGCGCTCGCGAGGGCGCGGGCCTTGGCGGCCGCCTCGCTCGCAGCCGCCGGACCGTCCTGACCCTGGTACAAGGCCAGGGAGCGGACGCTTGGCGTCCAGGCATCCTCGGTCCAGACCTGTCGGGCGGTCAGCAAGTCCGCGGCCTCGCGCCGATAGGCGCCCTCGGGATAGCGGGCGACGAAGTCGCGCAGGGCCTGACAGTCGCCGACGGGACGGTTGGCCCAGGCCACACGCTCCTCGCGACTCGGCCGGCCGCCGACGTGGAGAACGCCGCAGAAATCGGAGAGCCCCGGTTGCAGACCCGGCGTGGTGCAGACGAGCCCGGCGACATTGAAGGTGTTGAAGGCGAAGGTGCTGGCGGCCAGGGCGCCCGCGCCCGACAGAGCGCCGTAGAGCACCCGGCGAGCGACGCGGGTCGCGGCGCCCTTGGGCTTCGGCGCCGGGCGTCCGTCGAGCTTGGCCTGAATGCACCCGACGAGGTCCTTGAAGAAGGGGTCGCCCTGACCGCCTCGCCAATGCGTCAGGTCGATCGCCTGCAACTCGCCGAACCCGAGGGGCGGATGCACCGGGTCGATCTTCACCGGCACCAGCACCCCGCGGGCCTTGCCGCGGCTCGCTTCGTCGCGAACGAAATCGCCGGCGGCGCCCGCGCTCGCGTGCGACCAGACCACGACCACGCATCGCGCTTCTTCCAGCGCCTTCGTGATGTTGTCCCGGAAGTTTTCCGCGCCCGGCAGCTGATGATCGGACCAGACCGAGAAGCCGGCCGTCTCGAGCGCGCGCGTCAGACGCCAGACTCTGGGCTCGTCCTCGCGCTTATAGGAGACAAAGACATCCGTCATGGATCGGTCTCTGCGGTCGTTGAGCCGCCCGCCGGGCGCCGCCCGCCGAACGATCGAACAATCGTAACCACGGTCTCCTCGCTCCGACAACGTAACTGAGCGTGAGGCGCAAGCCTGCCCCTCCCATCGGGCGCCATCGCGCCGGATGTTCCCAAGGGCCGAAATGAGTCAGAGAGGTCAGCATTCGCAGGCCTCCGCGCACGCCGCCCCCCACGCCGCCACCGCCGCCGCCGCCTCGCCCGCGGCTGCTTCCTGCGCGGCGTCGGTGAGGTCTGGAAGTTCGATCAGGGCGAGGCGGGCGCGCGGCTCCTTGCGAGCGGCTCTGTCGTAGGCGGGGTCGTAGTGGAGTTGCATCAGTTCGCGCGCCAGCGCTTCGAGATCGCCGGCGTCGGCGAGGTCGCGCCAGGCGGCGAGCGCCTTGCGGCCGGGATGGACCGGCAGGCGGGCGATGGCGGCGTCAAACCGGGCGCGGTCGCTGACGACGTCGGCGTAGACGCGGGCGAGGTAGCTGGCGCGCGCCTCGAGCGGCGCCGAAAGCGCGATGCGCGGCGCCGCCTGCATGGCCTCCCAGAGGCTGGGCGGGACCATCCGGTCGCCGACCTTGCTGGCCTCGGCTTCGGCGACGACGGGGCGCGAGAGGTCGAGGGACTCGAGGGCGCCCAGGAGGCGGCTCTCGAACATCTTCTGGCTCGGCTGCGCGCGCCCGGGCAGGCCGCCGAACACCGAACCGCGATGCTCGGCCAGCGCCTCGAGGTCGAGAGTCTGAACGCCGCGCGAGGCCAGCCGCGCCAGCATCTCGGTCTTGCCCGAGCCGGTGCGGCCGTCGAGCAGGACGAACGTCGCCGGCAGCGGCTCGTCGTAGAGCCGCGCCTTCACGCGCCGCCGGTAGGTCTTGTAGCCCCCGGCGAGCACGGCGGTGCGCCAGCCGACCTCCGCCAGGATGGTGGCCATGGCCCTGGAGCGCTGGCCGCCTCGCCAGCAATAGACCAGCGGCTTGAAGTCGCCGCCCTTGTCGGCGAGCGCGGTCTCCAAGTGGCGGGCGACGTTGCGGGCGATCAGCGCCGCGCCGATGCGCCGGGCCCGGAACCGGGACTCCTGCACATAGATCGTGCCGACCTGGGCCCGCTCGGAGTCGCTGAGCACCGGCAGGCTGATCGCCCCCGGCACGTGGTCCTCCGCGAACTCGGCGGGGCTGCGCACGTCGATGACGGCGTCGAACGGAGCGAGCGAGGCGGCGTCGGCGGCGTGGACCGTCTGGATGTCGGACATGGGGTTCGAAGCGGCGCCGGCTCTGGTGTAGGACTGGGCGGAGCCTAAGCCCGAGGAGACGCGCACATGCAAGACGGCGACTTGGCGGCCGAACCTCGCCTGACGTCGCTGGCGCACGGCGGCGGCTGCGGCTGCAAGCTGTCGCCGGGGGTGCTCGCCGACATCCTGGCGGGCATGCCGGCGGCCGCCGGGTTCAAGGACCTGCTGGTCGGGACCGAAACCAGCGACGACGCGGCGGTCTGGCGGCTGAACGAGAGCCAGGCGCTGGTGGCGACGACCGACTTCTTCATGCCCATCGTCGACGACCCCTACGACTTCGGCCGCATCGCCGCCGCCAACGCCCTCGCCGACGTCTACGCCATGGGCGGCGCCCCCATCCTGGCCCTGGCGCTGGTCGGCATGCCGGTGGCGCGGCTGTCGCCCGCGACCATCCGGCGGATACTGGAGGGCGGGGCTTCGGTGTGCGCCGCGGCCGGCGTTCCGGTGGCCGGCGGGCACTCCATCGACAGCGTCGAGCCCATCTACGGCCTCGTCGCGCTCGGCCTCGTGCATCCGGACAAGGTG
>DATJRL010000329.1:0-2072 GCA_035504785.1 Caulobacteraceae bacterium | reverse complement strand
CGCCGCCGGCGTCGTGGGCGCCGATGCCGTCGAGGTTGCGCTTGAAGACGCCCTGGCCGATCGAGGCGAGCCGGAAGGCCGAGAACGCCAGGTAGAAGTTGAAGTCCGGGATGCCGTCGCGGCCGGTGCGCCGGCAGTAGGCGGCGAGGTAGGCCTCGCGGGTCGGAATGCCGGACGTCGCGAAGTCCACGCCCTCCAGCGTGCCCCAGCTCGGCGACTTCGAGTCCCAGAGCATGCAGTTGTAGGCGATGTCCGCGAACGGGTGGCCGAGGGTGGAGAGCTCCCAGTCGAGCACCGCGACGATGCGCGGCTCGCTGGGATGGAACATCACGTTCTCCAGCCGGTAGTCGCCGTGAGCGATGGTGGTGGCGTCGTCGGCCGGCATCCGACGAGGCAGTTCCTCGATCAGCGCCTCCATCGCCGCGATCCGCATGGTCTCGGCGCCGCGGTACTGCCTGGTCCAGCGGTCGATCTGGCGGGCGAAGTAACTTCCCGGTCGCCCGTAGTCGCCGAGGCCGATGGCGGCGTAGTCCACCTGGTGCAGGCGGGCGAGGACGCTGTTGAGCTCGTCGTAGATCGCCGCGCGCTCGGCCGGGAGGGCGCCCGGCAGCCGCGCATCGCGGAAGATGCGGCCGGCCAGGAAGTCCATCACGTAGAAGGTGGTGCCGATGACGCCCTCGTCGGTGCACAGCGCCCGCATGCGGGGCACTGGGAAACCCACCGTCCCCAGCGCTTTCATCACCCGGTATTCGCGGTCGACCTGGTGGGCGCTGGCCAGCAGCTGCCCCGGCGGCTTCTTGCGCAGCACCAGCCGCTCGTCTCCGGCCTCCACCAGGAACGTGGGGTTGGAGGCGCCGCCGTGGAACTGGCGCACCCGGATCGGACCCTCGAGGTCCTCGAGGTTCGCGCGCAGCCAGCCGGCCAGCTTCGCCTCGTCGAAGCGGTGGGCGGGGCGCACGTCGCCCACGTTGGACGGAATGGGCGCGAGGCTCGCGTTCCGATCGGCCATTGCCTTCCCTCAAGTCAGCGGCGGGCACACTATGCGCCGCCCCGCCGTCTCACGTCCGCCCAATAGAAGGCTGACGGCGCGGCAGGCCAAGAGGAGACGCGTCATGGCCCTGGAGCCCGAAGACTTCACCTGCGTGCTCTACGAGCTGAAGGACCACATCTGCCGCATCACCCTCAACCGACCGGAGCGGCGCAACGCGCTGAACCGCCAGGCCTACGCCGAGCTGGAGTCGGCCTTCCGGCGCGCCGACGCCGACGCCGACGTGCGCTGCGTGATCGTCACCGGCGCTGACCCGGCCTTCTGCTCCGGCGACGACGTGCGCGAGATCATGGTCGGCGAAGCGGCGGCGCGGCGCGAGGCGGCGCCGCGCGTGACCTTCGCGCCGACGCCGGCGGCCATGGCGGTGATCGAGTGCGACAAGCCGGTCATCGCCGCCGTCAACGGCGCGGCGGTCGGCTGGGGGATGGAGCTGGCCACCTACGCCGACATCCGCATCGCCTCGGAGCGGGCGGTCTTCGCCGAGCTCTTCATCAAGCGCGGCCTGGTCTGCGACGTGGGCGGGTTCTGGAAGCTGCCGTCCATCGTCGGACCGGCGCGCGCGGCGGAGCTGCTGTTCACCGGCGATCCCGTCGACGCCAAGCAGGCGCTGGCCATCGGTCTCGTGCGGGAGATCACTCGCCATGACGCCCTGTTGCGCGCCGCCGAACACCTCGCTGGCCGCATCGCCTCCAATCCGCCGCTGGCGCTGACGGCGATGAAGCAGGGCCTGCGCCGCGCCACCGCCGGCGACCCGCGCGAACTCGGCGCCTGGGCGCTCGAGACCATCTACCGCCTGTTCGCCACCGAGGATCACAAGGAAGGCGTCGCCAGCTTCCTGGAAAAGCGCGCCCCGGTGTTCGTAGGACGCTGACGAGAACTCTCTTCCCCCTCAGGGGGAAGTGTCGGCGAAGCCGACGAAGGGGCTTCCGCCAATCTTCCCCCGCTGGGGGAAGTGTCGGCAAAGCCGACGAAGGTGGCTTCCGCCAATCTTCCCCCGCTGGGGGAAGTGTCGGCAAAGCCGACG
>DATJRL010000328.1:0-3622 GCA_035504785.1 Caulobacteraceae bacterium | reverse complement strand
CCCCAACCCTTCCCCGCAAGGGGGAAGGGAGCTTTCAGAGCGATCTCATCGAATTGCAGGAGAAGGCGCGAGCACAGACGTCGGACAAGTCCGAACTCTGATGAGCGCTCGGGCCTGAGCTCTACTCCGCCGCAACGCTCGCCGGCGCGACGCCCCACTCGGCCAGCACCTCGGCGTTGTGCGCGCCGATCGACGGCGGCGGGCGCTGGATGGCGCCCGGCGTGGCGGAGAACCTGGGCGCCGGGGCCGGCTGCACCACGCCCCCCATCTCGACGAAGGTCTTGCGGGCGGCGTTGTGCGGATGCTTCGGCGCCTCCTCGATGCTCAGCACCGGGCCGAAGCAGACGTCGGTGGCGGCCATGATCTCGCACCATTCGTCGCGGCTCTTGGTCTTGAACACGGCCGCCAGCTTGGCCTTCAGCGCCGGCCACTCGGCGCGGTTCATCTGCGCCTGGAACGCCGGATCGGTGATCCCGGTCTTCTCCAGCAGCAGGGCGTAGAACTGCGGCTCGATCGAGCCCACCGAGATCCACTTGCCGTCGGCGCACTCGTAGGTGTCGTAGAACTGCGCGCCGCCGTCGAGCATGTTGGCGCGGCGCTCGTCGCTCCAGACGCCCGACGCCTTCATGCCGTAGAACATCGACATCAGAGAGGCCGCGCCGTCGGTCATGGCGCAGTCGATCACCTGGCCCTGCCCGCTGGCGCGGGCGTGGATGATCCCGGCCAGAAGGCCGAACGCGAGGTAGAGCGCGCCGCCGCCGAAGTCGCCCACCAGGTTCAGCGGCGGGACCGGCTTGTCGGCCATGCCGATGGCGTGCAGCGCGCCGACGATGGCGATGTAGTTGATGTCGTGGCCCGCGGCGTGGGCGTAGGGCCCGAACTGGCCCCAGCCGGTCATGCGGCCGTAGACGACCTTCGGATTGCGCTTCAGCGCCACGTTGGGCCCGAGACCGAGCCGCTCCATCACGCCGGGGCGGAAACCTTCGAACACCGCGTCGGCCTTCTCCATCAGTTGCAGGCAGGTCTCGACCGCGGCGGGGTCCTTCAGATCGAGCGCGATGGACCGGCGTCCCCGCGCCGTGATGTCGGTCTTCGCCCCGCCACGCCCGCCGATCCGGTCGATGCGCACCACGTCCGCGCCGAGGTCCGAGAGCAGCATGCCGCAGAACGGCCCCGGTCCGATCCCGGCGAACTCGACGATCCTGACGCCCGAAAGCGGCCCTTGACCCATGACGCGTCTCCTCTTCTCCTTGGCGAACTAAAGCCGTGACCGGGCGTCAGGCAAGGCCCGCCCGGCTTTGCCGCCG
Source organism: Caulobacteraceae bacterium (assembly GCA_035504785.1). GTDB lineage: Bacteria > Pseudomonadota > Alphaproteobacteria > Caulobacterales > Caulobacteraceae > Acaudatibacter. Next base: position 2,315 of record DATJRL010000328.1, on the reverse strand, counting down.
GCCCGTCGAAATCCGTTGTTGGCGCGGCAAGGTTTCGCCGCCTAGTGTTCGGCCAAGGGAACAGCGGTGCCGATTCACGCTCGCATCTTGATCGTCGCCCGAGAGGACGACCGCGCGGGGCCGCTAGCCGGGGGCTTGGACCGTCTGGGCTGGCGTACGGTGACGGCGCGCGGGCCATTCGCCGCCATCGCCGCCCTCGCCGACCTGCAGATCGAGGTCGCCATCGTCGACCTGATCGGGGCCAATCGCGAGACGCTGGCGTTCGCTCGTCGGCTGAAGGCCGCCTGCGCGCCGCGGCGCCTGCCGGTGATCGCCATCGCCGACCCCGACCCCCAGCTCGCCTCCCACGGCTTCGACCTCACCCTCGCCCCGCCGCTGCACCCGGCCCAGGCGGCGATGCGGATCGAGAGCCTGGTGCGCATGGCCGTGGCGGAGGAGGAGTTCGAGCTGCGCCTGGAGACCTTCGCCGAGCGCGGGCGCCGCCTGGAGCTGCCGGAGAGCGACGGCGCGCCGCTGAAGGTGCTGTGCGTCGGCGAACCGGCGCCGCAGTTCCTCGCCCTGTCGAACGCCCTGGCGCGGCACGAGGCCCAGGTGGTCGGCGCTTTCACCTCGTACACGGCTTTCGACTACCTGCACGAGCGGCCGTTCGACGCCGTGGTGCTGTGGGCGGGCGAGACTCCCAACGAGGCGCTCTCGATCATCGCCGGCATGCGCCGCAACACGCGGCTGTTTCACATCCCCGCCCTGCTCTACCAGCGCAAGACGCCGGACGTGTCGGCGGTGGACGCCTTCAACAAGGGCGTCACCGACGTCGCCTCGCCGGAGGTGTCGGAGGGCGACACCGCCAAGCGGGTGCTGGAGCTGGCCCGCAGCTTCCGCCGCCAGAGCGCCATCCGCCGCGCCCTCGAGCGCGCCAAGACGTCCGGCCTGATGGACGCCGCCACGGGGCTGTTCACCGGGGACCTCTTCGCCCAGCACCTGACCCGCCTGGCTTCGGCGGCGCGGGTGCGCAACCGGCCGCTGTCGGTCTGCGTGCTCAAGGTCTCCGAGCGGCCGGAGGTCACCGTCGCCCGCGCCAGCGGCTGGCTCGACCGCGCCATCCCGCAGATCGGGGCGATGATTGGCCGCCTGGTCCGCGCCGAGGACACCGCGGCGCGCCTGGCGCCGGAGATCTTCGCCCTCGCCCTCCCGGCCACGAACCTCGCCGCCGCCCGTCTCACCGCCGAGCGCATCGCCGCCGTCATCGGCTGCACCGCCTTCGAAGCCGGACCGGAGCGCCAGCCGTTCGTTGTCGAGTTCGACCTCGGCGTCGCCGAGGTTCGGCCAGGCGAGAGCGCGGCGCGGGCGCTGGAGATCGCGGCCGCCGAAGCCAGCGAGCGGCAGGCCGGGTAGGAGTCAGCGCCACATGTTTGGTTCGTCCGGCGGCTCTTCCCTCGGCGCCCTCATCCCGATCGCCGTCGTGGTCGGCATCGTCCTGCTGCGCAACAGCCGGCCAAGGCGGCTGCGCATCGAGAGCTTGTGGATCCTGCCGGTCGTCTACGTTCTCCTGCTGGCGTCCTCGCTCGCCGCCGCGCCGCCACCCGTCACGCCGGTCAGCATCGGGCTGCTGGCGCTGGGCTTCGTCCTCGGCGCGGCGATCGGCTGGCAACGCGGCCGCTTCACCCGCATCGACATCCACCCCGAAACCCACGACCTGACGTCGCGCCAGTCGATGATCGGCATCGTCTTCATCCTCGCGATCTTCGCCGTGCGCTACGGCGCGCGCGACTTCCTGGCCGCCAATGCCTCCAGTCTGCACCTGCCCGTCGTCGCGGCCCTCGACGCCCTCCTCGTCCTCGCCATCGCCATGCTCTCGGTCCAGCGCCTGGAGGTGTGGCTGAGGGCGTCGAGGATGCTGGCGGAGGCGAAGGGCGCGACGGGACCGACACGGCCGCCAAACGATCTGGTGAGATAGGGCGGCGCGCGCTGTCGCCACCGTGACAGTCCGCTGAAAAGCGGGCCGGAACCAAGGTTCAGACCGCCGTCGACGAACCGGGCGGCGCCGCGGCCTGCTTCAGCAACTGCGTGAGGTCGTTGATCGCCGTGGTCAGGTAGAGGACTTCCTTCTCGCGCAGCTCGTCGAGCTTTTGGTGCAGGAGTTCGATCTCAAGCTCGGCCTTGATGTTCACCTGGTGGTCGTTCTCGGCCTCCTGGCGGTCGATGTCCTGCTGGCGGTTCTGCGCCATCATGATGAAAGGGGCGGCATAGGCGGCCTGGAACGAGAGCGCGAGGTTCAGGAGGATGAAGGGGTAAGGATCCCACCTCTCGACGAATGC
>DATJRL010000327.1:0-3213 GCA_035504785.1 Caulobacteraceae bacterium | reverse complement strand
GCACTCGTCGCAGATGTAGAGGTTGCCCGGCCCCGCGATCAGCTTGGCCACCTCATGCTGCGACTTCAGGCAGAACGAGCAGTGCAGCGGCCCCACCGGCGGTGTCGACGCCGGAGCCTCGGTCTTGGCGGGTTCGGACATATTCGGCTTTCCGTCTGTCAGAGAAATCCTGTCAGTCAGGTACACCCTGACAGACTAGACGTCAAGCCCACCCTGACGCAGTCAGTTCAGCGCCGCGGCGGCGTCGGGCGCGTCCCGACCTGAGATCCAGGGCGGCCAGAACGTGGTCGGCCAGCCGGCCGTGACGTGGAGGTCGTACATCACGCTCAGCATCTGGCGCAGCGATTGGGCGCCGAGGTCGACGCTGCAGGTCTCGCCGGCGCCGAATTCGAACGCGAGGTTCAGGCCGAAACGCGTGGGAGTCACGTGCGCGGCGCGGACGAGCCCGGCCGCCGCATCCGCCGTGACTCGCACCCCGGGCGTCCTGCCGAAGCCGGACATGGCCGCGGCCTGCTCCCAACCCTGCACGGTCGCCTCGTGCTCGGGCGGCACGTCACCCGCGGCGGCCTTGGGCAGTCGCGGGATCAGCGCGCCGACGAACTCGCGGCAGAATCGCTGGGTCATCCAGATGCGGGTGACGCCGCCGTCCTCGCCCTCGGCGTCCCAAGCGATACGGTCCTCGCCGGCATCGTAGGCGAGGGAGAACTTGCGCATTCTGGTCATCGACGGCGGAAGCTAGACTATTCGGTTCTGACGTCGATCCCCATGGCGTCCAGCAGGCGGTGCTGCTGGTCGGGGCCGATCTTCAGGTCCTGGTAGGTGGCGAGGCGACGCAGATCGAGCCCGCTCACCTCGGCCCCGCGCAGGTCGGCCCGCGCCAGCCTGGTCCCGTCGACGATGGCCTGGAACAGGTCCGCGCCGGTCAGGTCCGCGCCCTCCAGATCGGCGCCCGAGAGGTCCGTCTCGCGGAAACGGCTGCGGGCCAGATTGCAGCCGGGCAGGCGGAGGCCGGAGAGATCGGCGAGGTCGAAATTGCAGTCGGTCAGCTCCGCCGCGATCCGCTCGACCTTGCGCCCGAACGTGCGGCCGAAGCTGGACCGCGGGAAGGCGGCGCCGGTCAGGTTGCAGGCGTCGAGGCCGAGATCGTAGAGATCGCAGCCCTCGAAGCGGGCGCGGGTCAAGTCGCAGCGGGCGAGCCGGGCGCCGTCCAGCCGGGTAAAGGCGAAGCGGGCGCCAGCCTCGCCGCCAAACTGGCAGTCCTGGAACGCCGTCTCGCGCAGGTCGGCGTGCTGGAAGACGCAGCGTGTGAAACGACACCGCTCGAACCGCGCGCCCTCCAGCACTGTCGAGGCGAACCGAGCGCCTTCGATCCGGCAGCGCGCCAGCACCAGACCGGTGAGTTCGACGTCGGTCCAGTCGGCTTCCGACAGGTCCTGGTCTTCGACCCGCGCCCCCGCGGCGAGCTTCGCCAAGCAATCGCCTCAGCGCGGATCGTGGGCGCGGACGAAACCGGCGATGGCGTCGACGTAGAGCCGGGGCGTGAACGGCCAGGTCGTCACCGTGTTGTGGCTGCGCCCCGGCAGGATGACGTTGGTGAAGTCCTTGGCCTCGCGCGCCAGCCGCTGGGTCTTGGAAACCGGCGCGTCGAACTCGCCGTTGATCGCCTGGATCGGCATGTCGAGGCTGGCCACATCGAGCGGCGGCGCCGTGGAAGGTTTGGCGGTGCGGCCCGCCTGCACCGCCTGCAGGGCGGCGTCATCCCGGTCGGCGCGCTCGCGCAGCGCCTGCTGGCCGGCCGCCTGTTCCGGGTCATGCCCCTTGGGGTCGAGCGCGGCCGCCTGCTGGGCCAGGGCTTCGTCGTCCTCCCGCACGCCGGAGCCGCCGAAGCTGGCGGTGATGAACCGGTCCGGATGGCGCGCGAGCAGGTGGGCGACGATGCCGCCGCCCATGGAGTAGCCGTGGAAGTGCGCCTTGGCGACGCCGAGATGGTCCAGCACCTCGACGACGTCGGCGGGCATGCGGTCGCCGTCGTACTTGGCCGGATCGTGGGGCTTTTCGCTGCGCCCGTGGCCCCGGGCGTCGATGCCGATCACCCGGTGGTCGCGCGCCAGCTCCTTGGCGACGCCGTCGACGAACCAGCAGGCGTCGCAGCAGCTGGTGTAGCCGTGCAGCAGCACGACCGGCGTCCCCTCGCCCGCCTCCATCCAGTGGATCCGCACCCCGTCGGAGACGACCAGATCGCCGTGCGTCGCGCTGGCGGGGGCCTGGGCTTCGGCTTCCATCACGGTCATGAGGCTTTCTCCCGATATGACGCTCCTCACCCGCAAAAAAGCGGGGGAGGTGGCGCGCGGAGCGCGACGGAGGGGCCAGTGTCGGTCCGCCCCCTCCACCATGCTTCGCATGGTCCCCCTCCCCCGCGGCGCTACGCTTGCGGTTGAGGAGCGATTTTACGCCCCCTCCAAAATCTCCCGTTTCTTCGCGTCGGTGAAGGCGTTGAGCTTGTTCATGTAGGCGAAGCGGCCGTAGTCGCGCCCCTGGGCGCTCATCTTGTCGAACCAGTCGTCCTCGCCGAGCATCTCGCCGAGCCGGGGCGAATTGCGGTGCAGCATCTGAACGTCGGTCTTCTTCGGCTCGAGGCTCCTGAGGATGCCGCGGTTGAAGTGGGCGTGCAGGGTCACCCGGTCGCCCGGCTCGGCGCGGTCGCCCTGCCAGTGCCAGACGCCCTGGTGGAAATAGACCACCGAACCCTTCGGCATCACGATCGGCACGCCCTCGTTGGAGGTCTCGCCCGGGCGCGGATTGCGCTTCTTGCGATGGCTTCCCGGCACGATCCAGGTCGGTCCGGACTCCAGCCGCCAGTCCTCCAGCGCCCAGACGCCGACGCCGGTCATCGAGAAGTCCGGGAACGGCTCGGGCATGTGGGCGTAGTCGGTGTGCAGCGGGATCGCGCCGGGCCCCGGCCCCTTCTTGATGCAGCTGAACGAGGCGATCACCGCACCGCGCCCTAGCGTCGCGTCGATCAGCGTCATCAGCAGCGGGTTCTGGATCAGCTGTTCGAACTCGCGGCCGTGGTAGAGCATCCAGTTCATCGAGAAGCTCTGGTGCGGCAGCAGCGCCCTGAGCGTCGCGACGCGCACCTCGTCGGCGAACTCCGGCGAGATCGCGTTCTCGACCACGCAGTAGCCGTTCTCCTCCAGCTCGCGGATCTTGCCG